>DATBBP010000314.1:0-2722 GCA_036270935.1 Gemmatimonadaceae bacterium | reverse complement strand
ATCCGAAGAACGTGCCCACGTTCATCGACAACGTGAAGGGCGGCAAGGGCAGTCGGTTGATGGGCTTCGGCCACCGCGTGTACAAGAGCTACGATCCTCGCGCGAAGATCGTGAAGCACCTGGCCGATCAGGTGTTCGCGCAGATCGGCATGGACAAAGATCTCGAGATCGCGCTCAAGCTCGAGGAGGTGGCGTTGCACGATGACTACTTCGTGTCGCGCAAGCTCTACCCGAACGTCGATTTCTATACCGGGTTGATCTACCGGTCGATGGCATTTCCGACCGATTTCTTCACCGTGCTGTTTGCGGTGGCGCGCACTGCTGGATGGTTGGCCCAGTGGGAAGAACTGCTCAACGACAAGGAGCAGAAGATCGCGCGCCCGCGCCAGATTTATGTCGGGTACGGCGAACGTGAGTTCGAGTCGCGCCTGAAGGAGAAGTTTCCGAAGACGAACAAGGACGGACGCAAGAAGTAAGACGTATTCGAGGCGCTCAAATGCGAGGAGCGAGGGGAAGGTTCAGCCCAAAAGTGAAGCAGGTCCCCTCGCCGTCTTTGCTCTCTACGGAAAGCTTGCTGCCCATCGCCGACACCAGCTTCTGACAGATCGAAAGGCCCAGACCGGCGCTGGAAAACACGGTCTTGCCCGACTGCGCCTGATGCCGAAATGCGTCAAAGAGCGTATCGAGCACGTCGCGCGGGATACCGCAACCCGTATCGCGAACCGAGAACTCGACACCCGTTCGTGAGATACTAGTGACGCCGACGGTGACACTGCCGTGATGAGTGAACTTCAGCGCGTTCGTCGTTAGGTTCAACAGAACGCGCGTGATTGCTGCAGGCTGTCCGATGCGCCGGTCGCCCTTTTGCGGCGCTACCAAGCGCACTTCGAGCTTCCTTTCTTCAGCAATCGGCTGCACGATGTCCCGAACTATGTTGATGCACTCACTCATCGAGAACGGAACCGGAACGCTTTCCAGCAACAGATCGCCACCACGCGCCAGGTCCAACAGATCGGACGCGCATGAGCTGAGGGCAAACACAGCGCCGTAAACGAGAAGGAGCTGCCGCTCTTGGTGCGCGGTGATCGGACCGCTGTGTCCCTTCCGAAGTGCGTCGACGAGAAACAAGACCGACGTGAGTGGCGAACGCATATCGTGCGCGACAGCCACGATCGTTTCGAGCGCGTCGGAATTCTCGATGCGGCTCGCGAGCCGCAGTGCGGCATCGGCATCGAGCGCATGTCGCACGGTCTCGATGCCCTGCAACGTTGGAAGCAAAACCGCCGCCGGCACGTGAGGGGTCTCGGACGCGGCGTTCAGATACTCGATGCGCAGTGCATCCAGTAATCGCCGCGCCGGCGCGTACGAAGGCAGGATTCCAAGATTCGGAATCTCACCCGCGCTTGCCTGCGAAACGGCGCTGGAGAGCAGGCCGATGTGACGCCTCACCTCGGCGTCGACATCGGCCATGGCGCTCGCGACCCGCTCCGCCGCGGAGCCAAGCAACGTCGATGTGTTGCTGGCCCCGTCGGCCAGCACGCGAAGCACTGGTCGAGCTATCGGCTTTGCTCGTTCAGCAGGGGACCTCCCCCGCATCCTCTCGGTGGACACTGTGCTTTTCCATGAGCCTGTACAGCGTCGTCCGATCGATACTCGCGAGCCGGGCGGCCTTGGACATATTCCCACCCGCGCGTGAAACGAGTCGCGAGAGATACTCTTTCTCGAAGTAAGTGACCAGACGGTCCTTCGCTGAGTGAAATGCGCCGTCGAGCATACCGGCCGGCATTCCAGTTTCCGCCGCCGCCGGCGAGACGTCATCATACAGCGTGATGTCACCCGGGCCCAGGGACTGCCCCGGCTCCGCTAACACAGCGACATGCTCGATCACGTTCTGCAGTTCGCGGACATTGCCGCGCCAGGTCAGCGTACGCAGGAAGTCCATCGTCTCTGGGCGCAACGTGGGCATCGGCTCGTTGCGCTTGCGGTGGCGACTCCAGTAATGCGCCAGGAAATGCTTCGCGAGGACCGGAATATCCTCTACTCGCTCGCGCAGCGCCGGGAGGCGAATGGGCACGACACGCAAGCGGTAGAAGAGATCTTCGCGCAGCACTCCCTTACGCACAGCCTCTTCCGGATTCTTGTTGGTCGCCGCGATGAAGCGAACGTCGACGACCGCATCCTGCTGCTCGCTGCCGACGCGGCGCACCACGCCGTCCTGTAACACGCGGAGGAGTTTGGCCTGGATCGGATGGGACATCTCGGTCAGCTCATCGAGAAACAGCGTCCCGCCATTTGCCGTTTCGAGGAGTCCCGGTTTGTCGCGGTCGGCGCCGGTGAACGCACCCTTGCGGTGGCCGAACATCTCGGATTCGAGAAGCGGCTCAGGCAGCGCAGCGCAGTTAATCGGGACGAGCTTGCGACTCGCACGACGGCTGTGGCGATGGATAAACTGAGCGATGACTTCCTTGCCGGTGCCGCTCTCGCCAGTGATCATCACCGACGCGTCGGTCTGCGCAACGCGACGAGCCAACTCGACAGAACGTTGGAACGACGGAGCCGCGCCGAGGAGCAACACCTTTTCGCTATTGCTGACTTCGGCGATCATCGCGCGTTGCATATCGCGCGTTTCGCGTGCGACGATGACGGCGTGCGCTGCCCGCCCGAGCAAGACGTCGAGATGGGTGGCGGAAAACGGCTTGGGGAGGTAGTCCCAAGCGCCGGC
>DATBBP010000313.1:0-11103 GCA_036270935.1 Gemmatimonadaceae bacterium | reverse complement strand
CTATCGTCAAGCGTACGCTCGAAGAACTGAACGCTGTGCGTCTGGTTGGCATTCGGCTCCAGATTGAGCACGAAGCGCGCGAGCGAGTTGATGCGTTCGCAGCGCATCGGGTTTCGCTTGTACGCCATCGCCGACGAGCCGACCTGCTCCTCCTCGAATGGCTCCTCGATCTCGCCAACCGATTGCAGGACGCGGAGGTCGTTGGCGAACTTTGCCGCGCTGGCCGCGACACCGGCGACCGCTCCGACGATCTGCGCATCCAGCTTGCGCGTGTAGGTCTGGCCCGAGACGGGTATAGAAGTCTTGAAACCGAGAGCGGTGGCAACGTGCCGGTCGAGGCGGCGCACCTTGTCGTGATCGCCCTCGAAAAGAGCGAGGAAGCTCGCCTGCGTTCCGGTTGTACCTTTGACGCCACGACAGGGGAGGGCGTCGATGCGGAAATCGATATCCCCGAGGTCGAGGATGAGATCCTGCATCCACAAGGTCGCGCGCTTGCCGACCGTTGTCGGTTGCGCCGGCTGGAGATGCGTCGAGCCCAGCGTCGGCTCGTCGCGCCACTCGCGCGCGAAAGTGGCGAGCGCCGCGAGCACGCGAACGACCTTTGCACGCAGCAGCTGCAGGCCTCGACGCATGAGCACGAGATCCGTGTTGTCCGTGACAAACGCGCTCGTGGCACCGAGGTGGATGAATCGGCGCGCGGCCGGCGCGGCATCGCGGAAGGCGTCGATGTGCGCCATCACATCGTGTCTCAACTTGCGCTCGTAAGTGGCGACCGCGCTGAAATCGATGTCGTCGAGATGAGCGCGCATCTGCGCGATGGCTTCATCGGGAATCGGAACGCCGAGAGCTTGCTCGCCCTCGGCCAGCGCGAGCCACAATCTCCGCCATTGGCCATAGCGCGTGCGCGGCGCCCAGAGCTCGAGCATCGCACGCGACGCATAACGCTCCGCGAGAGGCGACGAGTAGGTCTCCGCGGAAGCGGGGGAGGGCGTCATCGAATGTAGAAATCGGTGATGAAGATCTGTCCGTCTCGCTCGAGGAACATGCGGATGGGACCTCGCCCGCCGTAGTAGTCGAGTGCCTGTGCCGCGTCTTCCGCAGTCTTGATGCGCGTGCGGTTGACCTGCACAATGACATCGCCCCGCTGAATTCCGAGATCGCTGGCGACGCGATCGCTGACGTTGAAAACGAGCGCGCCTTGCGACGAACGAACGTTCCGTTCGGCGCGGATCGCCGGTGTGACCGTCACCAGCTCGAGCTCCTTGAGGACCTGGACCTTCGGCGCCGTGACTTCTGGCTGATCCGCGACCAAGACCTGCACGTTCAGGTCTCGGCTGCCGCGATGAATGCGCAGATTCGCGGGTTGGCCAACGCGGAGATCGAGCAACGCCGCTTCCCAATCGAATTGATTGCGAACCTGACGATTGCCTTCCTGAAGAATGATGTCGCCCGGCTGGAGCCCGGCCTTCGCGGCCGGCGAGGCGGGAACGACGGTGGCGATCACGGCGCCATTCGAGATCGCCGCACGCACGTTGTCCGAGGTGGTCCCGCGCAGCTTGACGCCGATCCAGGGACGCCTAACGACTCCGTGCTCGAGTAGATCTTCGACGACGCGCGATGCGCGATTGATCGGAATCGCGAAGCCGATACCAATCGATCCGCCGCTCGTAGAGTAGATAGAGCTGTTGACGCCAATCACCTCGCCATCGGCGTCGACGAGCGGGCCGCCGGAATTGCCGGGATTGATCGACGCGTCCGTTTGAATCATGTCGAAGTACGCGGCCGAGCCTTCGCCGCGAGCAACGAGATTGCGTCCCGTGCCGCTGATCACCCCGGCGGTGACACTCGGCTCCGAGTTGCCGAGCAAAAATCCGTATGGATTGCCGATGGCAATCGCCCATTCGCCAATCAGGAGATTGTCGGAGTTGCCGAGCTTCGCAACCGGAAGCCCCGACGCCTCGATTTGAATGACCGCGAGATCGTTCGTCTCGTCCGAACCGAGGATCTTCGCCGGAAACGTCTTACCGTCGCGCATCATGACCGAGACTTGCGTCGCGCCTTGAACAACGTGCGCGTTCGTCACGATCACGCCGTTAGAGCGCACGATGAAACCTGTGCCGAGACCAGCGGCCGATCGCTGCTGCGGTTCGCTCCCACCACCGAAGAACCACTCGAAGGGATCGGGCGCGACGCGCTGGAGGATTTCCGTTTGGACCGTGACAACCGCCGGTGCGACCTTCGCGACGGCCTCGGTGATGGCAGTACGCCGGCTCGTACTGACCGAAGATTGATTCGTGGACGCCTGTGCCTGGGCCGGCGCGGCCTGGGACTCAGGAGTCCGTCCGCACGAAACCGAGATCGAGAGAGGAGTCAGCGCGACAATCGCGCGTATGAGTCGATTCATGCTGGTGTCCACGCGTGGCGGTACGTGTCTTCGGAGTCCACGGCGCGTACGGTCACGTAGACCGGCACGTCCGCAGCGCGACAGATGTCGACCAGTTGATCGCGCTGGTCGCGATCGTGCTCGCGAAAGAGCGCCGGAGTCGTCATCACGCCGTCGAGAAATCCACTCGCCGCGGCCCACGCGATGTCGTCGAGATCGGTGCTCGCGAGAAGTATTCTCATGACTCCTCGAGATAGAGCGAGCGCGGATACTCGACGTGATCGAGAAAGAGAGCGTGGGGCGGCGCGGGCGGGGACACGCCACGGTTGGTCGACGCCTCGAGCAGCGCCGCCACCTCTTCGGTTGGCCGATGCCCACTCGCGACATCGATCATCGTGCCGACGAGAAATCGCACCATATGATGAAGAAATCGATTCGCTTCGATCTCGAAGTACAGACCACCGGGCCGGTCACACCAATGAGCCGTTCGCACGATACAACGATGGTCATCTTGGGCCGGCGCCGTTCCCTGCACGGCGAAGGCACGAAAGCAGTGCTCGCCTTCCAACATCGACGCGCATTGGTCGAGCTTCGGCCGATCCAGTGGCTGACTGACGGCGAATTCGCGTGGCCGACGGAACGGCGACCGCGCTTCGTCGTCGGTGCCGACGTAATAACTATAGCGCCGTGAGACGGCGCTGTAGCGTGCATGAAATTCGGGACGCATCTCGTGAGCGGCGGCGACCCAGACATCTTCGGGCAGGATCGCGTTCAATGCACGGCGCACTCGGGCAGCACCCCAACGCTCGGGAAGGCGAACACCGACCGCTTGACCTCTCGCGTGCACGCCGGCGTCAGTTCTTCCTGAGCCGAGTGCCGGTACGGGCCCTCCACACAAACGCTCGAGTGTCTGCTCCACGACCCCCTGAACGGTGCGCTGGTCGGGCTGCCGCTGCCATCCGCTGAATCGTGCACCGTCGTAGTGCAAAACGAGCTGCACGGTACGCTCGGCCATTGCACGAAAACTACCAGTGAGAGGGGGGGTGTCAAGCAACGCGCGGCGTCGATTAGAAAAAGCCTGGACCGATCGCTCGGCTCTCACGGCTCACGAGGCGCGCTGTGCGCGCTCCCGCTCCGGTCGCCTAGAGGTTTATTTGGTATCGCCATCGTTGCGCGCGCTCCCCCTCCGGTCGTCAGGACTTCGTCTCCGTTCCTTTCCCCTCGTCGCACCGTCCCCATTCGATGCCGCCGCGCACGCTCGCATCTCTCGCCCATGCGCTCACCGTTGCCGCTGATGTGCAGGAAGCGCTCGGCGCGCTCGGCGAATCGCTCGTGGAGATCGATCGCTCGGCGCAGATCGCGCTCATCCGCTATGACCACCGGCGGAGCATGCTACGCGAGCTCCTCGTGCCGCGTGACGGTCTCGTCGCCGTCGCTGCGCTCGAGACGACCATCGATCACATTCCGAATCGTGAGCGTGTCGGCGTAACCAGCGGCGGACAGTTCATCGAGTTCAACGAGAGCGTCGAAGAGTTCGCGCGGCTGTTTGGCTTACGCTCGTTCGACGAAGTCGGCTGGCTTTCGGCGCGCGGCATTCGATTCGAGGGGCAACTGAGCGCGATCCTGGTGCTCTACGAAACGCGAAAGATCTTCGGCACGCGCACGTCAGAGCGTTTCGGACCATCGGCGGCGCTCTTCGATCTGGCACTCGTTCGATTCCTCGAGCACGACGCACGGACAGAAGCCGTCGAGACACTCGAGGGCGTGACGCAGCGCGTCCATGGCGAGTACGACCGGCGGCTCACCGAATTGCAGGCCGATCTCGCCGAGGTGCATGGCGCCGCGGGACAGTCCGCGGCCTCATCGGAGCGAGTCGTCGCACTCGAGCGCGACCTTGCGCGATCGCAGGAAGCGGCTCGTCAGGCAACGCGTCGGGCCGAGGCGGTCGAGGCGACGGTCACGTCAGCCGTGGAACAGCTCGAGAAAGCGCACATCGAGCTCGCGCGCCGAAACGAGCTGTTGCGGCAGAAGACGCGAACCCTGTACCTCATGGATCGCGTGCTCAGCCTGGACGCGAGCACGAATGATCCGCGGCAGCTGATCGACGGTTTGTTGTCACTTGTCGGCGACGACATGCAGTCGCAGCGCTGTTCTTTGATGTTGCGGGCTCGTGATGCAGGATGGCTCTATCTCGCCGCAGCGCGTGGGATCGCGCCGGGCATTGCGGAGGGAGCGCGCATTCGAATTGGCGATGGCGTGGCTGGGAAGGTCGCCGCCTCCCGCGAGCCGTTACTCGTTCGGGATGTGGGCGAGGCAAAGCAGCATCCGTTGCTCAGAGACCAGTATTTCACGACCGGCTCATTTATCAGCTTCCCTCTCATATACCATGATGATCTCGTGGGCGTGGTGAATCTCACGAATCGCGCGATGTATGGCATTTTCGGGGAGGAAGACGTCGAGCGCGTACGGCTGCTCGGCTTGATGATCGCGCTCGTCGCCTCACGAGCGCGGCTCCCGGAACGTCTCGGCGAGTTGCTCAGTGTCAGCTGACGGGACCGCACTCAGGGCCGCCATCAAACGCCTCGCGCATGGGGAATCCATACCCGGCGACGAGCTCACGCGCGCATTCGACAGCGTGATGGCGGGCGAGGCGACGCCAGCGCAGATCGGCGCGCTACTCATCGGGCTGCGCGTACGCGGCGAAACGCCCGCGGAAGTCGCCGCCGTCGTACGTGCGATGCGGAACGTGATGGTCGTCCTTCGCGCCGACCGCCCGGAAGAGCTGGTCGACACGTGTGGTACGGGCGGTGGAACGATGGTGACGTTCAACATCTCGACGGCGGCGGCGCTGGTTGCCGCGGGAGCGGGCGTGCGTATCGCCAAGCACGGGAACCGGTCGTTCACTTCTCTCTGTGGAAGTGCGGACGTACTCGAGGCGCTTGGCGTGTCGATCGAGGTCCCAACCGCAACTATGGAACGGGCTCTGCGCGAAGCAGGGATCGTCTTCATGTTCGCGTCACTGATGCATCCGGCGATGCGGCACGTGGGACCCGTTAGGCGCGAGTTGGCGATTCCGACTGTGATGAACATCGTTGGTCCGCTGGCAAATCCCGCGTTTGCGGGTCGGCAAGTCGTCGGCATCTCAGACGAGCGACGCATGCCGCTCATCGCTGGGACACTCCGCGAGCTCGGCACGATGCACGCGCTGGTCGTGCACGGCGCGCCCGGCCTCGATGAGGTGTCGCCGCTGGGGGCCACGCGTGTTCTCGAGATTCGGGACGGCGCAATGCGCGAGTGGACGATCGAAGCGGACCGCTATGACTTAGGGGAGGCGCGCGCCGAGCACCTGGCAGGTGGGTCGCCAAAAGAGAATGCGGAGACGGTGCTTGCCGTGCTCGGTGGAGAAGGGAGCAGCGGCGCAACGGCCGCTGTCGTGCTCAACGCCGCGGCGGCGATTTACGTGTCAGGCAAGGTGACAACTTTCGATGACGCGGTGACTCTCGCTCAGAATTCCGTGCGCGACGGCGCCGGGCTCCGCGCGCTGGAACGGCTGCGGACTGCCTTTAGCAACCCGTCGGCCTAGTAGCGCCGCATAACGCCAACGACGATGCCTTGGATCATGACATCATTTTCGTTGATGTAGATCGGAGGCATCGTCTCGTTCGCGGGCTGGAGCCGAATCCGACCATCGCGTTCGCGGTAGAACTTCTTCACTGTCGCCGAGGAGCCGTTCATCAGTGCAATCACCATCTCGCCGTTATCCGCGCTGCGACGTTCGTTGATCACGACAAAATCACCATCACGGATTTGTTCGTCGATCATCGAATTCCCGCGGACACGCAACACGTAATGATTGCCGCCGCGACGCACGAAGGAATCCGGCACGACCATCGTTTCGCCTTGTTCGATCGATTCGATCGGCACACCCGCGGCTACACTGCCAAGCACTGGTAGCTCGATAGCGCGCGGCGTCGCTTCACTGGGAAGAATCTCGATCGCTCGGCTCTCGTTGTAGGAGCGCTTGATGTAGCCCTTGCGCTCGAGATTCGAGAGATGCTCGTGCACTGTGGCCAGCGACGAATAGGTGAATTGCTCCGCGATCTCCTCGAAACTCGGCGCGTAGCCGTTTTGCTCGGTGTAGTTCGCGAGGTAGTTTAGTATTTCGCGCTGGCGCTTCGTGAGCGGCATGGCTGACGACCGTGTCTGAGTTGCGGGCTGAATTCGCGCTCGGGTATCCCCGCGGATCCCGAACAAGCACCGAATATTACGATATCCGAAGAAGGACCGAAGTGCAAGCATCTGCATGGACCCCGCCCTCCGGAACACTTGGCCGTATCGCCGAGGAGGCGCGCGCACGAGCTCGAACGTTGGAGAAGCGCGCCGCAGACCTCGAGCACGACGCTGACGAAGTGAAGGGTGTGCCAGCTTTCCGAGATGCTCTTCGTGGCGCCGCCGTCGCGGTCATCGCGGAGGTGAAGCGGCGTTCGCCATCGAAAGGGTGGATTCAACCCGGGATGGATGCGGCGGCCCAAGCGCAGGCGTACGCGAGCGCCGGCGCGAGCGCGATTTCGATTCTCACGGAGCCCGAGCATTTCGCCGGTTCGACGGATGATCTGATCGATGCGCGACGCGCCGTAACGGTTCCCCTTCTCAAGAAGGATTTTCACGTTGCACCGATTCAGTTACTCGAGGCGAAGGCGATCGGTGCTTCGGCCGCGCTATTGATCGCGAGAGCGCTTGGCCCAACGGGCCTTCGGGAGATGATCTCATCGGCCCGACAGCTTGCACTCGAGGTGCTCGTCGAAGTGAGAGACGAACGAGAGCTCGATCTGGCGCTCGAATACGGTGCCGCCGTCGTCGGCATCAACAACCGGAACCTGGAGACGCTCGCGATCGATCCCGCAACCAGCGAGCGGCTCATTGGACGCGTGCCGGCCGATGTCATCGCCATCGCGGAAAGTGGGGTGGCACAGCGCGCGGACGTGGAGCGCGTCGCGTGCGTGGGGGCCGATGCCGTTCTCGTTGGCTCCAGTGTCTCGGCGGCAGCGGATCCCGCGGAGGCGGTGCGCAGCCTAACGGGAGTGCCGCGGATCTCTCGTGCCCATTGAGATCAAGTTCTGTGGTATGACGCGCGCCGAAGACGCGCGTGAGGCCGCGCGGCTTGGTGCGTCGTTCGTGGGCGTGATCTTCGCGGGCGGACCACGTCAGGTGACGATCGATCGCGCCGCCACGGTGTTCGGCGGCGTGCCGCGCGCCGTGCGGCGAGTAGGCGTGTTCTCGAGCGAGCACGGCGAGATCATCGGAGAAAGCGCCCGGCAGCTCGGATTGCAGGTTGTACAGCTGCACGGCGACTGCGATGCGCACGATGTCGAGACGCTGCGACGGCATTTCAGCGGCGCCGTGTGGGCGGTGCTGAGAATCGCGGACGGACGAATTCCGTTACGTGCCGCGGAGCTGTTCGATACCGCCGACGCGGTGCTGCTCGACGCGAAAGTACCGGGAAAGCTGGGCGGGACGGGTGTCACGCTGCCGTGGCGTGATCTACTCGACGAGCTGAATCGAATTCGCTCGAAGGGCAGCGCCAAGCTCGCGCTCGCCGGCGGGCTGCGGCCCGAGAACGTGACGGAAGCCATTCGCCTGTTGCGACCCGAGATTGTGGACGTCTCCTCAGGTGTGGAGACGGCACCCGGGATCAAAGACCACGCGCGTATGCGCGCATTCAGGGATGCCGTACATGCCAGCACATGACGTAGTGCCTTCAGAGGAAGCTATCGGCCGCTTTGGCGCATTCGGCGGCCGGTATGTTCCAGAAACGCTAATCCCGGCGCTCGACGAGCTCGAGCGCCAGTACGAGGCCGCGCGTGCTGATCCCGCCTTCGAGGCAGAGGTCGAGCATATGCTCACGACGTACGCCGGCCGTCCATCGCCGCTGAGCGATGCGCCGCGTCTTTCGGATCGCGTCGGCGCGCGAGTTTGGCTCAAGCGCGAGGATCTCAACCACACCGGCGCGCACAAGATCAACAACACCGTCGGTCAGGTGTTGCTCGCGCGGCGAATGGGTAAGCGGCGCATCATTGCTGAAACGGGGGCTGGGCAACACGGCGTGGCGACGGCCACGGTCTGCGCCCGTTTCGGGCTCGAGTGTGTCGTCTACATGGGCGAGGAAGACATGCGTCGTCAGGCGCTGAACGTCTGGCGGATGCGACTCATGGGCGCGACCGTCGTTCCGGTCACCAGCGGAACACGCACACTAAAGGATGCGACGAGCGAAGCGATCCGTGACTGGGTCGCGAGCGTCGTCGACTCGCACTATGTCATCGGCTCGGTAGTCGGTCCGGCGCCGTATCCGCGCATGGTGCGCGACTTCCAATCGGTGATCGGTCGTGAGGCACGGCAGCAAATGCTCGCGCAGGCCGGCGCGCTCCCGACGACGGTCGTCGCCTGCGTTGGCGGCGGGTCGAACGCGATCGGGATATTCCACGCTTTTATTGACGATCAGGCGGTTCAACTCGTCGGAGTAGAGGCAGCCGGGGAGGGACTCGATACGGAGCATCATGCCGCGTCGCTCTCGAAGGGCAGGCCGGGAGTCTTGCACGGCACGTTGAGCTATTTGCTGCAGGACGCAGCGGGTCAGGTGCATCCGGCGCACTCGATCTCCGCGGGATTGGACTACCCGGGTGTGGGGCCGGAGCACGCCTACCTCAAGGACATCGGCCGCGCGACATACGTCGCCGTGACCGACCGAGAAGCATTGGAAGGGTTCAAGCTGCTGAGTCGTCTCGAAGGGATCGTACCGGCTCTGGAAAGCGCGCACGCGGTGAGCTGGCTCGCGTCACAACGCGGGCGATGGCGAGCCGACGACTCTGTGCTCGTGTGCATCAGCGGCCGTGGTGATAAGGACGTCGCACAGGTCAGCGAAATGGGTATTCTTGCGCCGTGACAGCCACCTCCGCGCCCACCGCCGGGGCAACGGAGGAAGCTCCGTTTCCACCCGCTCCAGTCGAGGAGTTACTCCGACTCGTCGTGAAGGCGGGGCGCGCCCATCAGCTGTATCTCCCGAATAATCCGATTTACAAAGGAGCGCTCGATGCGCTTCGCGCCGGATTCGCCGCCATCTGGGCTCAAACCGATGAGCTCACGCTTACGCTCTCGGACACGGAGATCTCCTGGTACGAGCATGTCGTCCTCTCCGAACCAAGCAAAGGCGGCGACAGCTTGTCCTGGTTGTTCTTCAAGGATGGCGTCCGCGAGCTGGAGTTCCTCAAGGGATTCGAGGACAAGGAAGTCGTCGCCCTCCTCGGCATTCTTCAACGTGCTCGTAAGGCATCACCGGACGAAGACGACCTGCTGACGATGCTGTGGGAAGCCGATTTCGCCTACGCGCGATATCGCTATCAGGATCTCGCGATGGACCCGGCGGCGCCCGTCAGCGACAACACACCGAAGGCGGAGATTACCGCGGAGCAAGTCGAGCAAGCGACGCACACGTCGGTCACGGAGCAGGCGGCCGGGATCGTCAACATGTCCGACTTCGACGCGACGTTGTACTTCCTCGACGAGCACGAGATCGAATATCTCCACAGTGAGATCAAGCGTGAATACGAGGACGATCTTCGTTCGCGAGTGACGTCGACGTTGCTCGACATATTCGAGCAGCAAGCGACCGGTACGGTGCGGCAGGAGATCCTCGGGATCCTGGACTCGACGCTCGTCAATCTGCTTGCGACAGGACATTTCCGCGGCGTCGCTCATCTATTACGCGAAGTTCAAGTAGTAATTCAGCGCGCATCGGAACTCTCGGCGGAACACAAGCAGGCCCTGAACGAGCTGCCAATCCGCCTCAGCGCGCCGGAGTCGCTGGCACAGCTACTCCAGTCCCTCGACGACGCCGCAGAGTTGCCGCCGCAAGACGAACTGATGGAGCTGTTTGCCCAGCTCCGCCCGATCGCGCTCGGCACCGTGTTCAGCTGGTTGCGCCGCATTCATAACCAGAACGTGCGATGGTTGCTCGAGGCCGCCGCGGAGCGTCTTGCATCGCTGAACACCAGCGAGCTGGTGCGTCTCATCCTCGCTCCAGAGCGGGAGATCGCACTGGAGGCAATTCGCCGTGCCGGTGCGTTGAAGACGCCGGCGACGGTGCAGTCGCTTTCGAAGGTTCTTAGCGGGCCGGATGTCGAACTCCGACAAGTCGCTGTGCAAGCGTTGACCGAGATTGGTTCACCGAGTGCGCTGCAGGCGATGGAACGTGCAGTCGAGGACCCCGACCGCGAGGTCCGGCTCACGACCGTACGCGCATTTACCACCCGGATCTACAAGCTCGTGCTTCCTCGTATCGACGCCGCCGTAAAGGGAAAGGCGATTCGCGATGCTGATCCGACCGAGAAGAAAGCGTTCTTCGAGGCGTTCGGTACGCTCGCGGGCGATGACGCACTCGAGTATCTGGACGCAGTGTTGAACGGCAAAGGCTTTCTCGGCCGTCGCGAGGATTCGGAGATGCGCGCCTGCGCCGCGATCGCGCTCGGTCGGATCTCGGGCCCCAAAGCTGTCGACGTCCTACGCAAGGCGTCGTCCGAGAAAGACGTCGTCGTGCGCAATGCCGTGAACCGCGCGCTTCGCGGAGCGATCACGTGACGGCGCCGCCCGCGCGACCGACGATGCCAGCGGCGACTATTCCAAACGCCGACCCAAACGCTGGCGACTCCTACACTCGACGCGCGGGC
>DATBBP010000312.1:0-1772 GCA_036270935.1 Gemmatimonadaceae bacterium | reverse complement strand
CCCTATTTCCCGCTATCAACTGTCGAATCGCACGCCGGCCGGCTCCTATGCGGCACGCTCGCCGGAAAGACCGTCGTCGCGATGCAAGGAAGATTTCATCGCTACGAAGGGTACTCGCTCCAGCAGGTGACATTTCCGGTGCGAGTCCTGCACGCGTTAGGCGCGAAGACACTCGCGGTGTCGAACGCCTGCGGTGGAATGCATCCGCTGTGGCGGGCCGGCGATCTGATGCTCATCGCCGATCACATCAACTTGCTGGGCGACAATCCACTCGTCGGGCCTAACGACGATCGATTGGGCCCGCGTTTTCCGGATATGTCGGAGGCGTACGACGCCTCGCTGCGTGCGGTGGCGCGGGAAGTGGCGCTCGAGCGAGGGATCGAGCTTCGTGAGGGCGTATACGTGGCGGTGAGTGGTCCAAATCTCGAGACGCGTGCCGAATATCGCTTTCTGCGTGCGATTGGGGCCGACGTCGTCGGGATGTCGACCGTGCCCGAGGTGATCGTGGCCAAACACGCCGGAATGCGCGTTCTCGGCCTGTCGATCATCACTGACATGTGCCTCCCAGACCATCTCGAACCAGCGACGGTGGAGAAGATCATTGCCGTGGCCAACCGCGCCGAGCCGCAACTGACGCAACTCGTCACGGGAGTATTGGAGCGGCTATAGCGCATGACCGCAACCGACGCCCGCGCGATGCCGTCCGCGCCGTTTGAGCCATTGCCACCGGATCGTCCCGCCGACGCCCTCGAGCGGGAACTGCTCGCGCAGTGGGAGCGCGAGAAGCTCTTCGAGCAAACGCTCGCGGGTCGCAAGGACGCGACGTCCTTCGTCTTCTTCGAGGGACCGCCGACGGCGAATGGACGGCCGGGCATTCATCACGTCTTCTCGCGGACAATCAAGGATCTGTTCTGTCGTTATCGCGCGATGAAGGGCTATCGCGTCGAGCGAAAGGCGGGTTGGGACACACATGGGCTGCCCGTCGAAATCGAGGTCGAGAAGCAGTTGGGAATCAGCGGGAAGCAGCAGATCGAAGCGATCGGTGTCGCCGAGTTCAATCGGCTTTGCCGTGAGAGCGTGTTTCGATATCGCGCGGATTGGGAGAAGCTGAGCGCGCGAATCGGCTTCTGGCTCGACTATGCACATCCGTATATCACGTTCACGAACGATTATGTCGAGAGTGTCTGGTGGGCGCTGAAGACGCTTTTCGAGCGCGATTTACTGTATCGTGGTCACAAGATTTTGCCCTATTGCCCGCGATGCGGCACGGCGCTCTCGAGCCACGAAGTCGCGCAGGGCTACGACGACGTCGAAGATCCGAGCGTCTTCATCGCGCTCGAGATTCGAGAAGCGGGGCCTAACGATCAACCGTGGCCCAATCGAGCGGCGACGAGCGGGCGGCACGCCGTACGCCGCATTCTCGTGTGGACCACCACGCCATGGACGCTCGTCTCGAATGCAGCGCTCGCCGTGAACCCCGACTTCGAGTACATCGAGGTGGTGCGTCGGGAAGGCGACGATTATCGGACGCTCATCCTCGCTGCCGCGCGTGCGCATGCGGCCCTCGGGAACGACTACGAGAATCGCTGGGAGATCGTTAGGCGTCACCGCGGCGCCGATCTCGTCGGCTTGCGCTATCAGCGGCCGTTCGATTGGGTCGACTATCCGGAGGGGCGCGAGCACGAGCTTATCGTCGGCGAGACCTTTGTGTCTGCCGAGGATGGGAGCGGCGTCGTGCACATGTCGCCCGCGTTTGGCGCGGACGATTACGC
>DATBBP010000311.1:0-5905 GCA_036270935.1 Gemmatimonadaceae bacterium | reverse complement strand
TTGGCAAGTACCTCGCCGATGCGACGGTGCTGGCGAACGCCGAGCGTGCCTGGTCGGGCGCCGTGAGGCATTTTGTCGTTAGGCTCGCGCCCGCGGATGAGCAGGCGCGGATTCGTGCCAAGCTCGCGTCGCTCCCCGAGGCCGAGCGCGGCCACTGGATCAGCGTGCTCTCGACCACGAACGCCGATCGCGATTCGCTCGTCTTTCTGGCGCTCTCGCTCGACGCGTCGGGTCATCCGATCAACGTCGTGAACACCGACCCCGCGACCGCGCTCTTCCTGGCGGACCTGAGTGGCCACACGCCGGCTCCGCTCGACATCTCGCCATTCCGGAACATCGATCCGTTCGTGAGACCGTATCCCGCTGGCCTCTTCGTCGACCGACTGGGGCCGCTCGTCGCGAACGATGTGTACGCGACGCCGGATGTGTGGAGCACGTTCGAGAGAGATCAGTACCACTCGCCGCGAGTCGTCTGGGGCAGAGAAGTGAACCTGATCACGCTCGGTCTGGCGCACCAGATCGCGCTCGCGGTAGACTCACGCGGGCGGCCACGCGATCCATCGCAGACGACGTACGTCGCGAACCTAACGAGCGCGTTGCGCAAGATTCAGAGTGCGGTGGATGCGTCGGGACTCCGCCACTTCGAGTTGTGGAGCTATCGCATCGAGAATGGGAGGCTCCAGCCCGTACGATACGGAACCAGCTCGGATGTTCAGTTATGGAATACGACTTCGCTCGCCGTTCAATGGGCTTTGGCGAAGTTGCCGCGTTCGACGACCGCTGCCGAGAGGTAGGTTGATTGCTCGCTGTCTCATTCTGCCCTCGAGGCTGTCGCTAGCGTCCGTATTTCTTCATGGCCGCCATGAGCCGATCGACCGGCAACGCATACACGCGAACGGAATTCGCTCCCGTCATCGTCTCGGCTTGGAGCATCGCGTTCAGGATTGCCTCTTCCGTCGCCTGCGTCGTCGCGTAGAAGAGCGGATTGATCTTCCCGTTCGGGATCATCGCGACCTGTGTTACCGCGGTGTCGGTCGCGGCGTGCGGGTTCGCGGTCGAGAACGCGACGAAGATGTCGCCCGAGCTGTTCTCGCCTTTGCCGCCCATGCGGCCGATGCCTAACGAAACGCGCGTCGCGATGCGCTTGAGCTGGTGGGGCAAGAGCGGTGCGTCGGTCGCGACGACAACGATGATCGAGCCCTGCCCTTCGTCCGACTCCTCGTCGCGGTTCTGCGCCGGCGTCGGCGCGCCGCAGCGGGTCCCACGTATGGCGATGTCACTCGAGGCAATGCACGACGTGAGATCCGGAATCTCCTCGCCGACGGGCACGCCGGCCACGCGCAGCTCGCGACGCGAGCAGCAATTGCACTGTACGAGAACGCCGACCGTATAGCCGCCGTCACGCGCGTCGAGCTTGCGCGATGCCGTCCCGATGCCGCCCTTGAAGCCATGGCACACCATCCCCGTTCCACCGCCGACATTTCCTTCGAGCGGCACAACGCCGGCGCGCGCACCGTCGAGCGCGGAGAGCACATGTTCCGGCTTCACGTGGAATCCATTGATGTCGTTCAGGCGACCGTCATAGGTCTCGGCGACCACCGGCAATCCCCATGGCTGGAGACCTGGACGATGGACCTGCCACTGGAGAATCGCGTCTCGCACGACACCGACCGAGTGCGTGTTGGTGATCGCGATCGGTCCCTCGAGAAATCCCGACTCCTGGAGCCAGGTGGTGCCGGTCATCTCTCCATTGCCGTTGAGCGTGAACCAGGCGCCCATCACGGGATCGGGACTCGTTTTGCCGCGCGGGTGGATGACCGTGACGCCTGTGCGCACGGGTCCTTGGCCAACGACCAGCTTTCCATCGCCTGAGATGAGTGTCGTGTGCCCGACCTCGACGCCGGCGACGTCGGTGATCGCGTCGAGCGTGCCGGGCGTGCCCCCGATCTTGGCGGACAGGCCGAGATCGCGAGCGCGCGGCTTGACAGGTGTTTGCGCGGAAACTCTCGAGAAGCCGAGGATCGTTGTCAGCGAGAGCGCGAACATAGTGGCGCGCATGGCAAGCTTCCGTGTTGCGAGTATCAGCTGGAGCGCGAGCGAGCGGAAAAGCTAGCGCGGATATTGCTCGCCGGCGAGGTTACCCGCCGAACCAACATTCCTCGCGACCGGCGTCCCATGCAACAACTCGACTCGTTCGTGATCGGTCCCACGCCCGGCTACACGCCCGGCATCGGCCGTGTCGTCGCCATGATGGCGTACGCGCGCTGGACGACACTGCGCGTCGTCGAAGGGCTGACGATGGCGCAGCTGGATCACCTGCACGACCGGTCGAGCAACTCGATTGGCGCGCTGCTCGCGCACATCGCGAGCGTCGAGGTCGCGTATCAGCGCATCACGTTCGCGGGCCGCGGAATATCCTTGCCCGAGCACGATGCCGAATGGGCGGTCGCCTTACAGTTAGGCGATCGTGCACGCGAGGAGCTACGTGGGAAGTCGCTCGAGCATTACGTGAGCGCGCTCGAGGCGGTGCGCGCGTTCACGCTCGACGAGCTCGCGCATCATGACGATCGGTGGCTCGATCAGACGACGGCGTTCTGGAACGGTCGTCAGGCGAACAACTACTTCAAGTGGTTCCATGTGTTCGAGGACGAGCTAAACCACCGAGGGCAGATCCGGTGGCTGAGGCAACGGCTGCCCTGACCTGCGGGATGCGGGACGCATCCCGCATCCCGCACCCCGCGTCTCTCAGTCGACTCGCTTGAGCGTCTTTGCGACCGCGTCCACAATTTCGTCAATCTGCCTCTCCTCGACGATCAGCGGCGGCGACAACGCGATGATGTCTCCGGTGGTCCTGATGAGCACATTCTCATCGTTGAAGCACCGCGTGAACACCTCGAACGCGCGTGTTCCCGGCTTCCCCTGTCGCGAGGCGAGCTCGATCCCCGCGACGACGCCGAGATTGCGGATGTCGACGACGTTCGGCGCGCTGCGGAGCGAGTGTACTGCGTCCTCAAAGTATGGCGCGAGCGAGGCCGCGCGCTCGAACAAGCCTTCGTCGCGGTAGACGCCTAACGTCGCCAGCGCCGCGGCACAGGCGAGCGGATGTCCCGAGTAGGTGTAGCCGTGGAAAAACTCGATGCCCTGCTCGGTCGCATTGATGACAGTGTCATAAATGTCGTGCCGCACGAGGACCGCGCCCATCGGTACGGAAGCGTTCGTGATGCCCTTGGCGACCGTCATCAGATCCGGTTCTACCCCGAAATAGTCGGCGGCGAACGCCGAGCCGAGGCGGCCAAAGCCCGTGATCACCTCATCGAAGATGAGCAGGATCCCGTTCTTGGTGCAGATCTCGCGCAGCCGCTCGAGGTAGCCTTTCGGCGGAATCAGTACGCCCGTCGATCCGGCCATCGGCTCGATGATGACCGCCGCAATCGTCGATGCGCCGTGCTTTTGGACGAGCGTCTCGAGCTCATTGGCAAGCTCACGCCCGTGTTCGGGCTGACCCCGAGAAAAAGCATTACGTGCCGGGTCGTGCGTGTGAGGCAGATGGTCGACGTTAGGCAGGAGGTGCGACGCGAACTGCTTCTTGTTCGTGTCGATCCCGCCGACGGATATTCCGCCGAAGCCTACACCATGGTAGGCCCGCGCCCGGCCGATCAGCTTCGTCCGCGACGGCTCTCCTCTCGCCTGCCAGTACGCCAACACGATCTTGAGCGCGCTGTCCACCGCCTCCGAACCGGAGTTGGCGAAGAAGACGCGGTCGAGTGCGTCGGGCAGAATCTCCGTGAGCTTCGACGCCAACTCGAACTCGAGCGGGTGTCCCATCTGGAATCCCGGCGCGTAATCCATCCGCGCTGCCTGCTCGGCGATCGCGCGCGCGATCGGCTCGCGGCAGTGCCCGGCGTTCACGCACCAGAGGCCGGCCGTCCCGTCGAGGATGCGTCGTCCGTCGGCGGCCGTGTAGTACATTCCCTTCGCTTCGGTGAGCAACCGCGGCGCGCGCTTAAAGGCGCGATTCGCGGTGAAGGGCATCCAGAGCTCCTCGAGAGACAGATCGGCAACGTCGATGTCGAGGGCGGAGGCGGAGATGGTCGGTGCGCTTGACATGAGGATCAGGGGCTAGGGGCTCGAGCCTAGGGCTAGAGAAATGTGTCGTCTCCCTGGCCCCTTCGCTATAGTCAAGGTGACGCTCGCGCTCCAGGAACCATGGCCGACAGCACGCGGCAAAATGCCTAACGAGCACGACCAGGCGCAGATGGCTTCCACGGCCGAGGTGAAGGCCGTCGTGGAGGGCGTACAACGGCGGCATCGGGGCCGGATCAAATGGGGCATCGGGCGACACACCGCCGAACTGGCGCTACGGGCGCTACATGAGCCGCGGGCCGTGTTACGGCGGCCGTCGTCGTCCAAATCCCGGCGTCGGAAGCGCCACAAGCGACTGCTCTAGCGGCGGCCCCTGGCCACGGGCGGCTACGACGCCTGCATCCCGCAGCCACCCTCGTTGACACAGGAACGCGCCCGCCTCAGCTTGAACCTGAGCGCGTAGGGCGCCTCCAGTCCGCGGAAAGGGACCGAGTCCCACCTAACGAGTATACGCGCGCGACAATCTCGCTTCTTTCGGCCCGCACTGCGGACATCGGGCTTTCACGAAAGGAGCGCACATGCCGACTCGCAACCTCCCGCCGCGTCCCGATCTCGCACAGCTCAAGCGCCAGGCCAACGAGCTCCTGAAGCTCCAGCGCGAGAAAAAGGCGTCCGCTGGCGCGCGGATCGCTGCCAATCACCCGAAGTTCACAGATCGTCCACCGGAGGACGCGCTCACGTCGGCCTTCGTACTCGCGGACGCCCAGCTTGTCATCGCGCGCGAGTATGGATTCGAGAGCTGGGCGGCGTTAAAGCACCTTGTCGAAGCATCGCGGCGCGTCGCGAAGTTCAACCCTCACCCGCACTTCGCGGATGCCGTCGCGGCGATCGTTGCCGGCGACATCGATCGGCTGCGCGCCTTGCTCGACGCACATCCTGAGCTCGTGCGTGCGCGCACCAACCTCGAGCCGCCATTCCACTATTTCACGGGTGCGACGCTGCTCCATCACCTCGCGTGGAATCCGAGTCGTGCGGAGCCTGTTCCGCCTAACGTCGCCGACATCGCGCGCCTCCTGCTGGATCGCGGCGCCGACCCGGACGCGCTGACACTCGGCCGGAGCATCGGTACGACGATGGGGCTCATCGTTACCAGTAGGATGGCGAGCGAGGCAAACGCCTCCGGGCCGCTCATCGATCTGCTGCGCGAGCGCGGTGCGACGTTGGATTTAGGGACGTCGAAGGCCGTCATTCCCGACTGGGGCGAGCAAAACGTGCTCGACGTCTCGCTATCGAACTACGCGACGCGTGCCGCGGAGAAGCTCATCGAGCTCGGAGCGAAGCCGGACATTTGCAATGCGGCTGCACTCGGACGCGCGGACCTCGTTCGCGGGTTCTTCGCCAGTGATGGCCGATTGAACTCGCTTCCACGCCGTAATGGCACGGTCATGTCGGCGCGCGACGCAATCGGGCTGGCGCTACTCTTTGCCTACGTGAATCACCATCCCGATATCGTCGACTTTCTGCTGGAGAAGGATGGCAATTGGAACATGATCGGCGTCAACAACGGCACGGCGATGCATCGCGCGGCGTGGAGCGGTGATCTTCCCATGGTGCAGCGATTGGTTGCCAAAGGTGCGGACTTCACCAATCGCGAAAACCCTTTCAAATCGACGCCGCTCTCCTGGGCGCAACACAACAAGCAGCGGGCGACCTTCGAGTGGTTGCGCGCCAATTGCGCGATCGACATCCACGACGCCGCGAGCTACGATCTTCGAGAGCACGTCGAAGCTCGGCTCGACGAGGATCCGGCATCGATCAACAA
>DATBBP010000310.1:0-4038 GCA_036270935.1 Gemmatimonadaceae bacterium | reverse complement strand
CCCGCCATTCTACGCACGCCGCACCGCCCGCAGTTTCTCGCCTGTCGAATCGCGATCACATCGCGTGGGCCGCTAACCACAAGATGGTTCCCGTAACGGTGACGGTTTCCGCACATGACAACTGCGACCCCAATCCGATTTGCGCGATCGGTTCCATCACGAGCAACGAACCGCCCAATGGCGGCGGCAGCGGAAACACGTCGCCCGACTTCCAGATTACCGGTCCGTTAACGGCCAACTTGAGGGCGGAGCGCGACGGTACCGCACAGACCCAGGGACGCTTCGTCGCAGACCGTTGAGCGCAGCCTTCAGCAATCCATACCGTGAGCAGATCGCTACGCCGTCGTGGCCCTATTGCTCCCACATGCCCAGCTGTTCCTGGCGGAACAGATGCCAGCAACTGATGCAGCACTCCGGACTTCAGACTGCCATTGAGACCAGACAGCGAGTTACGCGGTCAGTTCTTCACCGCGAAGTAGGCTAGGTGATCGGCTACGCTTCTTCGAGGATGCTCATGGATTGTACGTATAGTTTGCTGGCGCGCTCGTATACTCCATACGTACCGGAGGAACGCCTATGTTTGACGTGTTTCTGAGCTACGCGAGGGAGGACCGGGAGCGCGCTCGGGCCATTGCCTCCGCGCTTCAGACCCAGGGGTGGTCCGTCTGGTGGGACCGCAACATCGTCGCGGGCGAGAGCTTTGATCGCACGATTGAGACGCAGCTCGAGTCGGCACGTGCGGTGGTTGTGCTCTGGTCCGTTCACTCGATTGGCTCCGAGTGGGTCCGTAACGAAGCTGCCGCGGCGTCGGAGCGTGAGGCACTCGTGCCCGCACTCATCGATGACGTGAAACAGCCGTTGGAGTTCCGCCGCCGTCATGCCGCGAATCTGACGGCGTGGAACGGAGATCTCGCAGACCCCGAGTTCCTGGTGCTGCATCAGGGCCTGAAGGCCAAGTGCGAGCTTCATCGCGATACGTCCGCCGAAGACGGGAACGCGACAGTGCCGGCCGCGCCCAGCGCGGCGAAGACTGCGGAGGTGCGGGCTTCGACCGCGAAGGCGCTTAACTCAGGCCGTGCGATGGCCAACGTTGTATCGACGCGCCCCTACATGATCGTAGCGGCCATCGCGGGAGCGGTTACCCTGCTCTCCCTTCTCTGGATAATCAGTCGGCGGACTGACAACACGAGTGGAACGGCGAGCCTCCAGCGCGCGAATCTTCGCGCCCCAACATCGGGAGACGGGAGTGCAGCGTCGCGATCGGCCAGCTCTGCGGCGGCACCGGCACCAGATCTCGCGACCGAGTCGCGGACCCTTGAGCCAAGCTCCGAGATCGGACGCGACGCCGATCACCCCGCCCCGATTGCGTTCAACACAATTTCACGAGTGAGGCTGCAGAACAACCAGGCGTTCTATCTGCGACTCCCGGCGGCGGCCCGTGATGTGGACATCGTGTTGGACATGCGACTGGTGGATGATGTGAGGAGCAATCTCCTGGCAAGCTTGTCGGTGCTCGACGAGAACGGCGGAGAGGTTAGAAAATCGATCATTGCGTTCAACGAGATCGATCGAATGTGGCGCAAGACGGCCACGCACTCGGCACCGCAGGCCGCTCGTCACGCTTTCCGGATCCTAAATACCGCGCAAACGGCGGATTTCTGGCTCACCATCCGCCGCGCTGGGGCGACGGGCGTCGTGCCGTTCTTTGGGGAGACTGTTCCCAAGCCGCTCGAAGTTGGTCGCGCATACCGAGGCCGGCTCGCGACCAATGATGACGCCTACTACCGCGCACCACTGGCCCGCGGCGACTATCAAGTCGTGCTCGAGTTCGCGTTGCAACCGGTTCAACGAAGCAATATCATCGGTTCTCTGAGCACGCTCGATGCGTCTGGTGGCAACGCGACGAGAGTCATCGCGATTAACGAGGTTGACGTCTCAAGCCGCAAGACGGGCCGATTCTCGGTTAGCAGTCTGGAACCAGTCATCCTTCGCGTGCAGAACTCGCACAACGCCGTCGAGTACGTGCTCCGCGTGGAGCCCGCTCCAGCGGGAACTGCTCACTGATTGCGTAGACTCGGGACTGCCACTAGGCCGATCGATCATGCCGAGGCTGCTCAAATCATTGTTGACGCCGCCGAGGATACTCGGTCGACAATCGCATGCCGTGTTCGGACAGTAGGCCTGACTCGGCGGCAGGGATTCAATTCGAGCGAAAGCGCTCCCGATGACCATCACCCCTACCGCTGGTCCCTTCTCGGCTGATCATTGGGTTGCCGTTCTTCGGCGCGCGCACCTCTCAGAACATTCACGAGGGAGTAATTCGCCTCGTGGCATGCAAACTCGAACATGCGGTCGCCCGACCGCTTCCAGGTGGTGACGGCCGTCCACGGTCGCGTCCAAGTCATCGGGTCGTCGACCGTCACCGCATACTCGATGAAAGCTGCCGCCAACGCGTCAATCTCTCGGGCAGATGCACATGTTCGTCGGACACCGCGACGCCCCGCTTTTGTCGGAAGATGAGCTCCGTGGTGAAGTTGGTCGTATCGATGACCAGCGTCTGACCTTCCCATCGCCCGCGCGAATCGCCTGACCAGAAACGAACGGCAGGATTGAGATGCGGGCGCTGAGCCAAGGGGATGATTCGCGCCTCGTGGATCATTTCGCTATGAATCATCACGCAGTCGGGGGTTTGAACAATCTGCTGAAAACTGTTGTTCCGAGCCGACAGGAAGCCGACGCGAGCCGTGCCGGGCGTCAAGCACCGTTCGAGAGGCGCCGTCGACTCGGGACCGTCGGCGGGCCGCAATCGACCCTGAAGGGTGCAGAAATTGGGATCTAGCCACGCGGGCCGAGCATCCAAACGAATTGACTCGGCGTGTGTAGAATTGGGCTCCCACATTAAGCGCAATTCATCGGCGAACTGATCGACTAACACCGGCCCGCTTCCAACGTTGACGACTCGCCGTGCGATCTTCTCGAAGTCCGGCGCTTCTGGCATTGTTGCTACCACCTTCGCCGTTCTTATTGCTGTGTTCGACGCGTGCCTGTTGGTTGCGCTACATTCGGCGCCGCGTGAGCGCGATCGAAACCGTCCTCTGGCAACACCACGGAGTGACCTGCACGTCGCTGGTCTTTGATCGCGACCACATCGAGATCACACTCACCGTGAACGACGAGCTTGTGGCCCGCGCGATCTGTTCGGACGAATACGAGGCTGCGCGGTGCATCATCGACATGATGCACGACCACGCTGGCGATTAGCCGGCCTCCGGATCCTTCCGATGATTCCTCGACCGCAATGTTAGAACCTGACAGAAGGCACCGCCATCGGTCTGGTACATGTCGAACGATGCTTCCCCTAATACTGGCGCATCGGCCCGAGGTCCTGCCGGATGACTCCCGCCAACCAACTGCCGCCCTTCGTGGTCGAGTTGTATGACGGCAACGAGCTGATTTCGCGGTACGAATTTCTCACGCACGACGAGGCCGTCACCGTCGCGATCAAGGCACTGCGCGACGCTCACACTCTCAACATGAACGAAAGATGAACGTCATCGCGACGGGTTGCACGAGCGCAACGGTAAAAGCGTGCTCCGCGTTCGGCCCCAATTCCTCTCGCAAGACCCACCGGTCGGAACGATTTCCCGTCTAAGATCCTTGCGCGCAAGCATCCTCTTCGGTTTTGATCGAGATGGCGTCGATGCGGATGAGTGTTTCTTCATCGCGCACATCGCACGTGGTTGCGCGGGTGAACTGTTCGGATCGACCTGACGGCCAGTGGAGGTGCTCTCAATGGTGATCTCTGTGACGGCGCTGGTTCTAGCCAGCGCTCTGATCCCCCGTTGTTCGGCCGGTCCGATCGAGGGCTCTCAAAACGTCGTCGTATCGGAACTCCTCGCCGCTGCGCAGGATTCGTCAAACAGGCTGCATCCGGAGCCCATCGGAGATGACGGACCAGCGGCTCCCAATTCCGATGAAGTCTCCGAACAACCGGCGGGACCGGCGCCCACACCTCGGCATACGGGTGTGAAGGCGATG
>DATBBP010000309.1:0-5664 GCA_036270935.1 Gemmatimonadaceae bacterium | reverse complement strand
TACCTCGCCGCCACGGCCGAGTTGCTCCGCGATGCGGGTGCCCTCGACGTCGTGCTCATCAGCACGACCATGAAGCGAGGACGGCCCGGGACGAGAATCGAGGTCCTCGCGCGCCCGGCTCAGGCCGATGAGCTCGAAGAGATTGTTCTGCGCGAGACGACGACGATCGGTGTGCGCCGATGGGGAGTCGAGCGACGGGCTCTGCCTCGCGAGTCACGGACAGTCGAAGTATTCGGCTATCCGGTAGCGATCAAGGTCGTGCGGCTGCCCGATGGAAGCATGCGAGCCAAACCGGAATTTTCAGACGTTCAGCGGGTGGCACGGCAGACAGGACGGCCGCTTCGGGATATATTCCTGCGCGCCGCTGACCAGGCGGAACGGCAATAACTCGAGGGTGTACGGCACCGCGGGCATGTGCCCGGTTTTCGTGTTGCTAAACGAGGAGAATTTGATGCTCGCTACAGCCAAGAAGGCTCTAATGCCCATTCTGCTGTCGGCAGCGGTCACGGCAGTGGCTGGCGCCCAGCAAAAGCCGAAGGAATGCTCAATCGATGAGAACAAGCCGCCTGAAGTCGGGCGCGCGCTGCTCGCCCTTCAATTCGCGCAGAGTGCGCAAAAACCCGAGGATGCGGCGAAACAACTAAAGAGTGCCGTTGGCACGCTCGAAAAGGCTGACAAAACGAAGAATCCTGTCGGCCTGAACTTCGAAATGGGCAAGTCACTGGTCATGTGGCTCTCGCAGCCGAACATGACGGCCGTCACGACGCGCGGCGCCGTCGGCTTCACCCAGAATCCAACGCAGCCGATCGACCTCGTGGCTTCGATCGATTCGTCGTTCAGCACGGTCGAGAAGGCGATGCCGGAATGCGTGAGCCAAACGGCGGCGTGGCGTGCGCAAAAGGGTTGGGTGACAATGATCAATGACGCGATCGCCCAACTCAACGCAGACCACCCTGACTCTGCGGAGCTGCTTGCCAAGCGGTCGTTGGTGCTGAACCCGAATGCGCCGTACGGCTACATGGTGTTGGGCAATCTCGCTCAGAAGAAGAATCAGCCACGTCAGGCGATCGACTACTTCAAGCAGACCGTCGAGAAGTCTGGGACTGACACGACCTATGCGGATCTCCGACGACAGACGATGCTGAGCGCGGCACAGCTCGCGGCGCAGGCGGCGGAGAACGCGAGCGCCGCGGATAAAGCCGCCTACCTCGCTGACGCCAAGTGGGGCTTCGAGACGCTGAGTAAGGATCCGAACGGCGGCAACTACGCTGAGCAAGCAAGGGCCGGTCTTGCCTCGCTCGCGTCCGCGAGTGGTGATACCGCCGCCGTGCGCGCGACCTACGCGTCGATGCTCGCGAATCCGAGCGCATCATCGTTTTCGCAACTACTAAATGCGGGCGTCGGCCTTGCGCGTGCGAAGGATGTGGCTGGCGCGACGACGATGTTCGAGGCGGCGTACAAGAAGAACCCCTACCATCGCGACGTCTTGTACAACCTGGCGATCATGTACATGAACGCCGACCAGTATGCCAAGTCGGTGCCGGTGGTCCGTCAGCTCGTCGCAATCGATCCCTCGAACGGCGAGAATTACCGCCTGTTCACAATTGCGTACGCGAATGAGCAGAAGAGCTACAGCGCGAAGAACAAGGGCTACGTCGAGACCGCGAAGAAGTACGAAAAGAAAACGGACGCGAAGTCGGCAAAGCTCCTCAAGGCGTACGCGGATTCCGCTAAGTTCTACTTCGACTCGGCAAGGTTCGTGTCCGATTCGGCGGTCCGTTACAACACCATCGCCGAAGGCCTCCCGGTAAAGCTGACGTTCAATCAATTCACCACCGCGGAGGACAAGGCTACGCTGGGCGGACTGGTGGCCAACAGCAGCGATCAATCGCAGACGTACACGATTCGCTTCGACTTCCTCGATGCGAGTGGAAAGTCGATTGCGTCAGAGACGGCTACGGTTGGTCCCGTTGCCGCGGGCCAGAGCGCTCCGTTCAAAGTGACAGGAGCGGCTGCCGGCGCCGCCGCGTTCAAGTACGCGATCACCTCGCCGGCAATCGATCCCTACGCGATCAAAGCGAAGAGTTGAGTCTTCGGATTTCTGTGGGCTTAACGGAGCGTCCTCTCAAGGGACGCTCTGTTGATTTTTTGGACGTGGTAACACGGCCGAAGTCGGTCATTTGCCTTGCCTTGGGTACTCTGACCTTCTACCTTGCGTGAGCACTCGCGACGCATCGTCGCGAGGGTTGGACGCGCTGGGGGAAGATCGATGATCTTCCCCCATTGCACTGATGGCGGGGACCGGCCGAGCAATGGTTCGCGTTAGCAAAGTACGGGCGGGAAGCGTCGCGGAAGAGCTCGAGATCGTTCCCGGAACCGAGCTCTTGTCGGTGAATGGCCGCGAGCTTCGCGACTTCCTCGACTGGGAGTTTCTCACTGCCGACGACGAAATCGTCCTCGAAGCGCGCCTTCCGAGCGGCGAAGAAGTCGTGTACGAGATCGAACGCCTGGAGGGCGAAGGGATTGGCGTCGAGCTCGTTCCACCGACGGTGCGCCGATGCGCCAACCGCTGTGAGTTCTGCTTCATCGAAGGGTTGCCACCGGGGCTGCGCAAGAACCTCTACGTGCGCGACGACGACTACAGGTTGTCGTTCGCCTACGGCAACTTCGCGACGCTGTCGAATGTGAAAGAGCGCGACATCGAGCGAATCCTCGAGTACCGTCTCTCGCCCCTGTACGTCTCCGTGCACGCGACGCCGTGGGAGGCGCGAAAGGTGTTGCTGAACAACCCACGCGTTCCAGACATCGTCGCGCAGTTGACGCGTTTGGCTGATGGTGGGATTCAGTTCCACTGCCAGATGGTGATCGTTCCTGGGCTCAACGATGGCGACGTTCTGGAGCAGTCACTCCGGGATCTCTGGGCACTTGGCGACGCCGTTCTGTCGGTCGCCATCGTTCCGGTTGGCCTCACGCAGTTCTCGCATCTTTATACGGGAACGCCGATGGACGCGACGCGTGCTGCCAGACTGCTCGAGGTCGCCGAAGGCTGGTCTTCTCGAGCGCTGCGAGAGCGCGACGACACATGGGTATTCGGGTCGGATGAGCTGTATCTCCTGGCGGAGCGTGCCCTCCCCGATGCCTCGCACTATGGCGACTTCGCCCAGATCGAGAATGGCGTGGGGGCCGTGACCTCGCTGCGTGGCCGTGTACGCGCCGGCCTAACGAGCCTGCCACCGCTGACGGGCAAGCGCGTCGGCGTCGTGACTGGCGTCTCGATGGCGCCGCTGATGCCGGAGCTACTCGACCAGCTCAGCGAAGCAACAGGTGCACACTTCGAGTTGATTCGTGTCGAGAATTCGCTCTTTGGCCCGACGACCACCACGGCCGGTTTACTCGTTGGCGCCGACATGCGCCGCGCCCTCGCCGATCGGTACGATCTCGACCTCGCTCTGATTCCAGCGGAATCGATCAACGACGATGGCGTGTTTCTCGATGAGCAATCGTTCATCGAAGTGCGCGAGTCGCTGCCGATGCCGACGTATCCCTCGTACGATTTCATCGACGTGCTTGCTCGTGAGACCGGAGTCGAGCACGCGCGCACGCCGGGCGGTGACGCGGCCGCATGAAAGACGTGGACATTCCCGTCGTCGCCCTGCTCGGACGCCCGAACGTCGGAAAATCCGCGCTCTTCAATCGCGTCGTCGGACGCGAGACCGCGATCGTTTCTGACGAGGCGGGCACCACGCGCGATCGCCACTTCGCTCGCGCCGATTGGAATGGCCGCGCCTTCTGGCTCGTGGACACGGGTGGAGTCGCCGATGATCCCCGACAACCGATGGATATCGAGATTCGTCGACAGGTGGAGATGGCTGTCGGCGAAGCCGATCTTTTGCTCTTCGTCGTCGATGCCATCGCGGGACTTCACCCGAGCGATGCGCACGTTGCCGACATGTTGCGAACGTCGGGCAAGCCGTGGCTGCTCGTTGCGAACAAGGTAGACAACCCGCGCAGCACGGAGTTCTACGAGTTCTACTCCCTCGGCGTCGGCGACCCGATTCCGGTGTCGGCAAACAACGGCATGGGCTCCGGAGACCTGCTCGACGCCGTCGTGGAGCATTTGCCCGCGGCAGTCGTGGAAGAGCAGACGGCGTTGAGCGTCGCGGTCGTCGGCCGGCCTAACGTCGGTAAGTCGTCGTTCGTGAATCGTCTTCTTGGCGAGGAGCGGCTCGTCGTGTCGGAGGTCGCCGGCACGACGCGTGACGCGATCGATACACCGATGCGCTACCACGGGCGCGATCTGGTCTTCATCGATACCGCAGGATTACGGAGGCAGAGCCGAATCGAAGAAGGAATCGAGTTCTACTCGGCGCTGCGTACGCGGCGTGCGATCGAGCGAGCGGAGATCTGTCTGCTGCTTGTCGAGCCGACCGAAGGCGAGATCCAGAATCAGGATCTCAAGATCGCGGCGCTGGCGTGGGAATCGGGCCGAGGGTTGATCGTCGTGGTCAACAAGTGGGATCTCGCGGAGCGGGACGACAAAGCGGCGGCTCGCTTCGAGAAGAAGGCGCGCGAAAAGGCCCCGTATCTCAACTTCGTTCCATTCCTCTTCACATCGGCGAAGACCGGCTTGCGCGTCCCGCGCGTTCTCGATCTCATTCTCGCTGTCGATGAACAGCGGCAGAAGCGCATTACCACATCCGAAGTCAACGAGCGGCTCGGGCAGCTCCTGGCGCGCTTGCAGCCGCCGCAGGCTGCCGGCCGTGAAGTGAAGCTGAATTACGCAACGCAGGTACAGACGTCGCCGCCGACGATCGCCGTGTTTGGCAATCATCCGGAGCTCGTGGAGGAGCACTACGTGCGTTATCTGCATAACGGTTTTCGAGAGGCGTGGGGGTTCACTGGGAACCCGCTGCGGGTGGTGATGCGGCGCAAGGCGGGGTAAGCGCCAGCCAATGCATCCGGCACTCGCCATCGCGATCGCCTACGCCGCGGGCTCCATCCCTTCGGCGTACATCGCTGGTAAGGCGCGCGGCGTCGATCTTCGAAAACACGGTTCGGGCAACCTCGGCGCGACGAATGTCATTCGCGTCCTCGGAACGAAGATCGGTCTTGTCGTTTTTGCATTCGACGTCGCGAAAGGCGCGCTGCCAGTTCTGTTGTTGCCGCGCTACACGGTCTCGAACTTTCCGCCGGTGTGGATGGCGATCGCCTGCGGCGTCGCAGCGATTCTCGGCCATACGCGGCCGCTGTTTCTGCTCTTCCAGCGTGGAGGCAAAGGCGTAGCCACCGCGGCCGGTGTGTTCCTCGCCCTTGCGCCGATCCAAACGCTACTCGCATTGATCGTGTTTGCCGTCGTGCTCCTCACGAGCGGCTACGTGTCGCTCGGATCGCTTATCAGCGCGTCGCTCCTTCCAGTGCTCATTGGCGTCACGCTCGGCCCAAGATCGCCGGTGTTCGCGATCAGCATTGTTGTCGCCTTATTCGTGTACTGGACGCACCGCACGAATATCGGCCGGCTGCGCCGTGGCGAAGAGCACCGCTTTGGCAAGCCTGGTACTCAGCCATCGCGTCGCATGGCGGCGGCGCTCGCCATCGGTCTCGTCGTCGTGCTCGCGGTGCTCGTGGCCGCGCGGTTCGCAACGTGACGCGATGCGCGGTGATCGG
>DATBBP010000308.1:0-2736 GCA_036270935.1 Gemmatimonadaceae bacterium | reverse complement strand
CGCGCGGGCGCGACCGCGAGCAGGCGATCTTCCTCCGACGCGCGCACCAGGTGGCCCTGCGCATCCCGCGCTTCGGGCACCAGCCGCACGTGGCGCTGATTGCCGACCGTGCGCTTCACGTCCGACTCGGGACTGAACCACTGCGCGGTCGGCAGCCCGTGCTTGCGGCCCCAGCGCCACAGGTTCTGCACGACCTGGAGGTAGTTGTTCACGGTGTTCCAGGTGCGGCTCTCGGCCAGCTTGCGGAACGCCACTTCGAGATCCGCTTCGACGATCACATCGATCGGGAGCTGCCCGAGCGTGAGGGCGGGGTTGACATGCGTGGTCGGGAGCGTGATGAGCGTGTTCAGCAAGTGGCGGTCGTTCGCGGGGCGCGGCTTGCCCTTGTTCTTGCCGCGCTTCAACGTCGCGGCCGTGAACCACGTGGTGCCGTACTCCGCGAACGTGGCGATGATCGCCGCAGGCTTCGGCGGCGCCGGCGGCGCGAGGTACTCGGCGAGGCGGTTCCCCATGATCGCGTCGCGCAGCTCGCCGGCGATCGTCTCCGCGTCGTGCTTGAATCGGATCAGCCGCCCGAGCTTCGGCGTGAGGGCCTTGTCGAGACTGAAGCGATAGACCGTGCCCTGCCACGTGAAATTGAAATGCCAGCCGTCGGAACACTTCGCCCAGTTGCGCCGTCCGCACTTACAGATTTTGCGGAGGCCGTCGTTCGCCTGCCGTGCTACCATTGAGACTCCTTCCATCGGTGCGTCGCTGATCTAACGGCCGGGTCGCTACCCACGATTCCGGCCGTTCCCTTTTTCAAAGGGCTTTGATTTCCAGATTATAACATTTTAGGAATTTCCCCTTTGCCACCGCATTTCGGACACGGCGTCCGATAGCTGCGGCCGTCGAGCACATCGAGTGGCGCATCGAGCACGTCGCCGCGCCCATCGCATTCGTCGCAGGTTACGCGCGGTGTGTCGGCGATGATATAGGCCAGCGTCGCCACGGACGCGACCGGAATCAGACACTCGTTGACCGTCATGAGGTTCGCCCGCGCGAGGATCTTCTGGCCTTCCTCGAGCGAATAGCGCCCGGCCTCCTCGATCATGGGCGTGTACCCCAGCCAGTCCGGCCGCCACCAGGCGTCGTGCTCGATCGACCAGACGAGATAGAGCGCGTGCTCGTTCATTGGCTTCCTCCACTCAATGGCCTTGGGTCGCGCGCTTCATCAGCGCCTCCGAGGCACGTTTGAAGTCGTCCATGTTGTCGCGCTCGTAGACTTCGATCCCGGCCGCGACCGCGCGGACGTTTGCCGGGATGGGTCGATCGTTCGGGACCGCCAGATAGATGGGCTTGTCGAGCAGGATCGCCAGCGCGAACTGCATCAGGGCGACGGGGTCTTTCTGATAGTCCGCCGAAAAGATCGTGAGCACCATGAACGAATCCTTCATCGCGTGATAGTTCCGCAGCGCCGCGCGCACGAGGCTCTCCATCTCGTCCCGCTCGGAGTCGCGTGGCCGTTTGCGTTTCATCGTTCGTCCATCCTGACGTAGCTCTTGCGCGAGAGGTCATAACGCACGTCGTCCGGGTGTGCCCGAACGAATCGCTGCAGGTCGTTCGAGGCCTGCGGCACGGAAATCCCGAACTTGCGCTGGAGGTGTTCACGATTCACAAACCCATAGACGTGAAGCGCCTCCGCGATCCAGTCCTGTCGATGGCGAGCGAACCAGTCGCTCACCGCTCGTCGCCGCGGCCGCGCAGGACCTCGTCGATGATCGCGAGCCGATGATCGCAGAACGCGACCGTGTGCTCCGTGTGCTGGTGCATCCGCGCGCTCTGCTTATCCGCGACGAACGCGGCGTGCAGCTGCCGGAGCTCGCGTATCGTCATCGTCTGATAGAGCGCCAGCGTCGCCGCCCGATCGGCGGCCTGGCCGCGTCGGACGAACTCCTCGAACTCCATCGTCGCTCCAATCTCGTGTGTAATTCTCCGGTATCTCGGAGGCACCGGCAGCGGGCCGCTCGGTGCCGCCGATGATGGCGCCGTCGGGGTCCGTGTCGAAATGCATGAACCAGGTCTGTGTGCGGGTGAGTGTGCGGAGGACGGCTTGGGTAGGACGGTCCCGCGTGCTGTCGCGATCGCGGCGCGGGCCGGCGCGCAACACGGCCGTGGCGATCACCCGCGCGAGTTCCAACGTCGTAGCACTTCGACGCATGGGCGTAAGTGTGAAGACCGTCACGCGGTCATCAGGAACAGTTTCAACCGGGCGTCTTACCTGTGAACTTGCGCAGGAGATGGAGGAACGTGTAGGCGGAGTCCGGGGTCTGATCAAACAGCACCGTGAGCAGGGTCGTGCATTCCCGAATCAACTCGCGGCGGTCGATGGCGCGCTGGAGCTCGGCGCTGCGCGGCGCGTCTGGTACTTCTTGCAGGGCATGACTGGTACTGGGTTGTCGAGAGCGAACTAACTTGAACAAAGCCACGACGTCCTCCCGAGTTTCTGGAATCCAACGCCTCCTCGCCCCGGTTGTATTACTTCCACCCATCCGTAGAAATTTCTACCGTCGCTTCCCGGCGCTGCGTCCTGGGTGACGCGTTGCGGGGATCTGATGGACGATACGATTGCGCACCGCTCTGAGCATTTCGCACGCGAGTTTCAGGTCGCCCGCGTCCGTGAGCGTCAGCGCGAGGTGCAGAAGTTCTGCCAGTTCTTCGGCGCGCGTTTCGTCCATAAACACGAGCGCCTTCGCC
>DATBBP010000307.1:0-2054 GCA_036270935.1 Gemmatimonadaceae bacterium | reverse complement strand
CCGACGCATATGGTCCAAAAACAACAGGCGCAAGATCCGCCCGTTTCACGGCGCGCGTCACGCTGTCTGCCATCGCTCGGGACGCGTAAACGCCTAACACCACGTACGGTTGCCGTTGTGTAGCGACGACGTACACGAGGCCACCGCTCCGATACCCGTCAACCGCTTCGCCCAATCGCTTCAAGAGCTCCGCAGACGGCGGCGGCGGCTCGGGTTGCGCCGTTAGGCGGTGTAGCGGAATCGAAACTGACGCGAACAGGACAGCAATCCAGACGAAAAGCCGGGCATTGCTAGGGCACCGCATGACGCACCTCCCTTTCTTGGGGTTGTCCATCAGCCAGCACCGCAGGCTCTGCAGCGGAGAGAGCATAGCGCCAAGCGGACCCGACCGCAAACCTTTTCCGAATCGCTCACGGCACGATCTGCTCTCCGCTCTCGTCCCACACCGTCAACGCATCCACCGGACAACTCGCGCACGCGCGCAGCAAACATGCGCGATCCACCGTCTCGGGCGCGCGAAACACCGCGATGTCCTCGTTGTCGAGGATGAACGCGTCGGGCGCCGCGGTGACGCAATCGCCAAACCCGACGCACAGCGTGCGATCGATGCGCACGCGCAACCCGCCGACAACGCGCTCCGACTCGTCGCTCACATTCCCTCGAGCCCGAGCTCCTCACGCGCGCGATCCATCACCGCCTGCGTAATCTCGGCGATCGCACGCTCACGCGCGTAGTCGCTGTAGATCTTCTTCACCATCCCGCGCACGAAGCTCGGCACCTTCGCGAGGCGCAGCTCAGCGTCTGCTGACCACGCCGGGCGTGGCGCGTGGTGCATGGCGGGTGGCGCGTCTTCGGCAAACGCATCATCTCGCCCAACCACGGCGCTTCGCGTGAACTCGAGCGGCTGCTCGTCGAGCGTTCGTCCGCCGATCTCGACGCCTAACGTGCTCACGAGCTGCGTCTCCATCGGATTCGCGAGCATCGCAACGCGTCGGCCGCAGCGTGGACAGGTGAACGACGCCGTGAACGTGCCGTCGCCGGGCTGCTGCCGCTCCTCGAACGTCATCTGCGTGTCGCAGTCGATGCAAAGGAATTTCAAGAGAGGCTCAGGAACTATGTTGAAAAGTTAGACGCCTAGCGGCGCTCTATTACCAGCCTTCCACATGGCGGCCTCTTAACATGCTATCCACGGGATATTGATTGAACCAGAGCATCGGGCAGTGGCGCGGCACTGACGCCGACTGGAACGAACGGCAAGCGCGCAAGCAACGGTACATCGAACGCTGCGGCGAGGCGAGCGCCCGCATCGCCGGCGAACAGCGCACCGATCGTCTCGCACGTCGCGCATGCGTAACCGCTCATGTTCTCGACGACGCCGAGGATGCTGACGCCGGCGTCGCGCGCGGCGGCGAGCGCGCGCTGCACCGAGCGCGCGGACTCGTCGCTTGGTATCGTGACGGCGATCGCCGCAAGCTTGTCGTGCACGAGCGTCGCGAGATCGGCGAGCCGCCCCGCGTCCGGTGGCATGTCGATGAGCAGCACATCGAGCGAGCCCCACGCGACGTCGCCAAGGAACTCACGCAAGACACTCGCCTCGGCCGCGCCGCGCCAAATGTGCGACTCGCCGGCATTCGATCGCCAGGCGAGCGGCCGTCCGTCGTCGAGCAACAGATCGGTGGAGACGACGCGCACGTCGCCGGCGCCTAACGCGGGATGCACCGCGTCGTCGGCGACACGAAGCGGTCCACTGGCACCGAGCAAGCGCGCGACGGTCGGGCTCTGCAGGTCGGCATCGAGCACGCCGGTGGCGGATCCCCGCTGGGCGCGCGCGCGCGCGAGCGACGCGGTCACGTAGCTCTTGCCGACGCCGCCCTTGCCGCTGACGATGGCCACGACGCGCTTCACGTCCCGCAGTCGCTCGATCACACGCGCTCGCTGCCGGCCGACCTGCTCGCCTAACGCGGACCGATCGGGTCCTTCGACGTCGAAGTAGGTACGATGCGTCACAAGTCCCACGCCGCGCGCGCGAGCATCCAGAGTGTGATCATGATGAC
>DATBBP010000306.1:0-6547 GCA_036270935.1 Gemmatimonadaceae bacterium | reverse complement strand
CGGCACCACGGTTCGGTGATCGCGCGCGCGTCCGCTTCCGATTGTTCCGGCGACACGACTGTCTTCTCCGGCCGTTCCGGATCGACGCGTGAGGCCTGATAGCTCAACGACGTGATCACGGGAGACAGCATGCTGCTCTTTGCCTGCTGGCTCAGCTGCCAATCGGCGAACGAGGCATAATCGTCGAGCGTCGCCTCAGCGATGCGCTGCTGCGATCGCGCGGCATCCTGCGCCTGATACACGAGCACGCCGACGAGAACGAGGGCGAGCCCGAGAAGGATGATAGTGCCGAGTGACCGAGGGGACGAGACGGCTGCGCGCATGAAGCACCTAAGGAAATGTCCAGCCGCGGGCTTGGAAAGCCCGCATAGTCGCCATTACCCATTCCTTACAGGCGAGCTGCGCTCGCCTGTAAGCCGATTTGAGGTTGCGCGCGCTGCGTTCGTTCTCATGAAGCGAGCGCTCCACTCTCTACCCTCCACCAGCACAATGTCTTCGTTCGTTCGCGGAATCTTCGCCGGCGCGCTGCACGACGAATTGCTCTTTCCGTATCCTCCGCCCTTGGACCGACGCGACCCCGCGGAAGCGCGCGTGGTTCGTCGTCTGATCGATGACCTGCGCGAGATGCAGAGTGCGGGACTCATCGACTCGGCGCGGTTCGACGAAGAGGAGAACATAGGCGAAGACGTCGTGCGCGCGCTTGCCCGCGCCGGCTTCCTCGCCCTCACGATTCCCAAGGAGTATGGCGGCCTGGGACTCTCGAGTACTGGCTACGCGCGCATCTTTGGCGAACTCTCTCGCACTGACGCGTCGGTCGCTGTCCTCATCGGCGTGCATTGCGGCCTTGGCTCCAAAGCAATCGTGCTGTTTGGCAACGCCGAGCAGAAAGCGCGCTATTTGCCGATGCTGGCACGCGGGGAGACCCTTGCGGCTTATGCGCTCACCGAGCCCGAAACCGGATCCGATGCGCAGCACATCAAAACCACCGCTCGACTGAGCGCGGACGGATCGCACTGGACGCTCGACGGCCGCAAGCTCTGGATCGGCAATGGGCATCGAGCTGGTGTCATTGCGACGTTCGCGCAAACGGAAGTCGAGCGTGGAGGGAAGACAGTCTCGCGTCCGACCGCTTTCATCATTCGACCCGACATGCCTGGCTTTCGAGTCGAGCGAATCATTCGCAAGATGGGTATCCGCGGCTCGACGCAGGCCGAGTTGGCATACGACGGGCTCCGCGTGCCGGCGGACCACGTGCTCGGCGTCGTCGGCAAGGGTTTTGGCGTCGCGGTCCACGTGCTGAACGGCGGTCGTCTCTCGCTCGCCGCCGGCTGTACGGCGGGAGCGAAGCAGGTGTCGATCGAGATGACGGCCTTCGCGGCGCAGCGGGTGCAGTTCGGCCGCCCGATTGCCGATTTCGAGATTACGCAACGCAAGCTCGCGCGCACGGCCTCGGACATTTACGCAGCCGACGCAATGCTCGGCATCCTTACCGACCTCGCGTCAGCGAAGCCGGGGGCCGAGGCAGACGATTGGTCGCTCGAGGCCGCCTGTTGCAAGGTGTTCGCGAGCGACATGATCTGGCGCTCCGCGGACGATCTCGTGCAAATCGCCGGCGGACGCGGCTTCGTGAAGCCGTATTCGTACGAGCGCTGGCTTCGCGATTCGCGAATCAATCGCATCTTCGAGGGCACGAACGAGATTCTGCGATTGTTCATTGCCCTGAACGGCATTCAGGGACCAGCTGAACAGCTCAAGGAGATCGGCTCAGCGCTGCGCAAGCCGGTGCGCAATCTTGGCCTGATCAGCGGCTTTGCTGCATCGCGAATTCGAAGTGCGCTCGGTGCGACGCCAACGCTCGACGTCGCGCTTCACGATCGGCTCGCGACGCACAAGCGGTACTTCGAAAAGCACATCGCCGAGCTGCACACGATCACCGAGCGCGTCATCCAACACTATCGCGCGGAGATCGTGGAGCGGCAACAGGAGCTGGAGCGCCTCGCCGATATGGCGATCGAGCTCTTTGCCACGGGTTGCGTGCTCGCCCGCACGCAGCGACTCATCGAGGAGCGGGGCGTAGCCCTCTGTGAGCGCGAGATCGAGTTGTGCGATCTCTTCGTTGTCGAGTCCGGACGTCGCTTCCGGGCGAGTCGAGAAGCGGTGCAATCGCCGCAGGACGAGCTTCGACGCGCCGTGGCGAAAGCGGTGCGTGGCGCCGGCGGTTACTTCGTGACCGACGCGATTCTCGAAGCCGGCGCGGATACTGCGAACATCGCAACGGAAAAAAAGACCCCGGTCGTTTGAGATTCCGCTTTTTTAGCGGTGTACCAGGATCGACTAGCTTTGAGCACGCGACCTCGAGAGCGCTGACCGAATGCCACGCTTGTTCGACATCTCCGTTCCCGTCATGAATGGCGGCGTTGTGTATCCGGGAAATCCGGAGATTCACATCGAGGCGCAGCAGGACATGGCGAAGGGCGGCAGCTCCAACGTCTCGCTCGTGTCGATCGGCTCGCACACGGGAACGCACGTCGACGCGCCCAAGCACATGATTCAGGGCGGCGCGGGCGTGGACGCGATTCCGCTCGACGCCCTCATCGGACCGGCGATCGTCCTCGCTTTCGACAACGATGTCATGGCAGTCACCGAGGCGTATCTGCGCACGCAGCCGATCGCTGGACACGAACGCGTGCTTTTGAAGACGCGAAACTCGCACTTCATTCGCGAGCGCGACTTTCATCGCGACTACACCTATCTCGCGCCGGACGGCGCAGAATATCTCGTCTCGCTCGGCGTGCGTCTCGTCGGCATTGATTATCTGTCGATCGAGCAGTTTCACTCGGGTCACCACCTCACGCACAAGACGCTGCTCTCGCGCGGTATCGTCATCGTCGAAGGCCTCGACCTCTCCGAGCCGCCGCCGGGGACTTACGATCTGTATTGTCTTCCCGTGCTGCTCGCGGGAATCGACGGCGCTCCAGCGCGCGCGGTCCTCTTTGGATGAGCGGCATCAACCAGTTCTTCTTCGACATCGGTGGCGTGCTCGGATCGAACGGCTGGGATCGCGAGCAGCGTGGCGAAGCCGTCGCCCGCTTCAAACTCGACGCCGAGGACTTTCAGTATCGTCACGAGGAGACTGTCGGCGCGTTCGAGGCGGGTCAGATCTCGCTCGACGAGTATCTCGACGTCACCGTGTTCTGGCGGCAACGAGACTTCTCTCGCGAAGATTTCAAGAAGTTCATGCTGGCTCTCAGCGCACCCTGGCCGAACAGTCTCGACGTCGTGCGCCGGCTGCGCCAGAATATCCGAGGGCGGCCGATTCGGGTGCGCCTCGCGACGCTCAACAACGAATCGCGCGAGCTGAACGAGTATCGAATTCGTCACTTCGGACTGTGTGATCTCTTCGACGTGTTTTTCAGCTCGTGCTGGCTCGGCGTGCGAAAGCCAACGCGGCAGATCTACGAGCGCGTGCTCGGCATGACTCAGGCAGATCCAGCGCGAAGCGTATTTGTCGATGATCGCGAACAGAACCTGGCGCCAGCGCGGGTGCTCGGAATGAAGACAATACACTTCGAGAGCGCGGCTCAGCTCGCGGGTGCGTTGGCGGAATTAGGATTCGACTTGTCATCCTGAGGAGCGGGATCTGGGGCGCGCTTGCGCGCGCCAGATCCTCGCTTCGCTCAGTATGACATGAAGGAAAAACCAAGGGATCGGAGTACACGCAATGCAAATAGCAATGATCGGCCTCGGCCGGATGGGCGGGAACATGGTCGAGCGCTTGATGCGGAAGGGACATCAAACGGTCGTCTGGGATCGCAGCGCTGACGTTGTCGGCAAATACCAGAAGATGGGCTCGACGGCGGCGAAGGATTTGAGCGATCTCATTTCAAAGTTGAAGACGCCCCGGATCATTTGGATCATGGTTCCGGCGGGTGCGCCAACGGAAGATACCATCGAGAAGCTCGTGCCGAGCCTAACGAAGGGCGACATCATTATCGACGGTGGCAACTCGAACTTCCACGACACGATGCGCCGTGCCGAGTCGCTCGCGAAGCGCGGCATCGAGTTCGTCGACAGCGGAACGAGCGGTGGCATCTGGGGACTCGAGAACGGCTACTGCCTGATGGTTGGTGGCACCGAGCGCGCGGTGAAGCAGTGCGAGCCGATTTTCCTCGCGCTCGCGCCAGAAGACGGGTATGCTCACGTCGGCCCCAGCGGCTCGGGCCACTACGTGAAGATGGTCCATAACGGGATCGAATACGCCATGCTCCAGGGCTACGCGGAAGGTTATGAGATTCTTCATAACTCGAAGGATTTCCCGACGCTCGACCTGCATCAGGTCGCCGAGGTGTGGCAGCACGGCAGCGTCGTGCGATCATGGCTCAACGAGCTCGCTGCAACGGCCTTTGGCCGGGATGCATCGCTGTCTGATCTCAAGGGATACGTTGCCGACTCCGGTGAGGGTCGCTGGACGGTTCAGGAAGCGATCGACACGGACACCCCTGCCCCGGTCATCACACTTTCTCTCATCATGCGCTTCCGCTCGCGCCAACCCGATACGTTCTCCGGCAAAGTCATCGCGGCATTGCGGAACGAGTTCGGCGGCCACGCGGTGACGAAATCATGAGCGCCAGCGCCGTCATCACCGCTCGCCCGAGCGTTCAGATCAGCGGCGTCGCGCCAATGCGCGACCGCGCCGATCCGTGCACGATGGTCATCTTCGGCGCGATGGGCGATCTCACGAAGCGGAAGCTCATGCCGGCGTTGTATGAGCTGATGAAAGAGGGACTCGTCGACGCGGATTTCGCCGTCCTCGGCGTCGGCCGCGAATCGTGCGACAACGACGACATGTTTCGTGCACGCATGCGCGAAGCGATTCAACAGTCGGACGAGGTCCACGGCTTCGACCAGGACCTCTGGAACTCGTTATGCGAGCGGCTGCACTACACGTGTGTCGAGCTCACCGATCCCAAAGAGTACGAGAAAATCGGTGCGCGCCTCGCCGAGATCGAGTCGAGGCGAGCGCCAGAGGACCGCAATCGGCTGTTTTACCTCGCGGTGCCACCGAGCATCTTCGAGCCGATCGTACAGAATCTTTCGGCGAGCGGACTCGCGCCGCGCACGAAGGATGGCGCCCAGCGGCCATGGGTACGCGTCGTCGTCGAGAAGCCGTTTGGACGTGATCTCGACACGGCAACCCATCTCAACCAGCTCGTCCTCAGTCTCTTTTCCGAGCACCAGGTCTTTCGTATCGATCATTACCTGGGCAAAGAGACGGTCCAGAACGTCCTCGTGCTGCGCTTCGCGAACTCGATCTTCGAGCCGTTGTGGAATCGGCAGTGGATTCACCACGTGCAGATCACGGCCGCCGAAGACGTCGGCGTGGGTTCGCGCGGACGCTATTACGAAGAAGCAGGTGTCGTGCGCGACATGTTTCAGAATCACTTGCTTCAGCTGCTCGCGCTGACGGCGATGGAGCCGCCGTACACGATGAGCGCAGGCGCCGTGCGCGACGAAAAAGTGAAAGTGCTCAAGTCGGTTCGCTGGCTCGATCCGAAGACGATCCCGCGCAACGCCGTGCGCGCGCAGTACCGCGCCGGCCCAATCGCCGGGAAGCTCGTCTCCGGCTACATCGAGGAGAAAGACGTCGATCCCTCGTCAATTACACCCACGTACGCGGCGGTACGCCTCCACGTCGACAACTGGCGTTGGAACGGTGTTCCGTTTTATCTGCGCTCGGGCAAGCGGATGAAGAAGCGTGTCTCGGAGATCGCCGTCACGTTTCGCTCACCGCCGCATCTCATGTTCGGCCATCAGACGCGCGAGGTGTTGCAGCCGAATACGCTTGTCATGCGCGTCCAACCTGACGAGGGCGTGAATCTCAACTTCGAGGTGAAGGTCCCCGGCGCGGCAGTAGCGCTCACGTCGGAAGTCGAGGTCGCGCCAGTCGACATGGACTTCACCTATGACGAAGTGTTCGGCGAGACGTCGGCGCCTGCATACGAAACCCTGCTCCTCGACGTAATGATCGGCGAAGCAACACTCTTCACCCGCAGTGACGAGGTCGAGGCAGCGTGGAAGGTAATCGACCCGCTGATTCGTTTCTGGGATGACAATCCGCCAGATCAGATGCCGACGTACGCCGCCGGTACGTGGGGGCCTCGTGAGGCAGAGGAGCTGATCGAGAAGGATAGAGTCCGGTGGCGCGAGCTCTAGCGCGTTCAAAGGTCGCCAAAACGCCCGGAAGCGACCCTATTGAGTGCCCTCGAAGTCAATCCACCCCTTCTCTGCATCTGTACCGATCAGCCTCACCTTGACCCGATCCCCGACGTCCATCCCCTTCTCTCCCCGAACGACACGCCCCTCGGCCGGCGGATGAAGTAGCCGCACGTAGGTGCCTGACGAGGATCGACCAGTCACGATCGCCTCGTACTTCTCGCCAATGTGATCGGCGAGCAAAAGCGCGGCGCCGACTTTGCGCATCGTGCGTTCGACCTTGCGCGCTGCGTCCTCGCGCTCGGTGCAATGCTGAGCGATCTGTCCGAGCTCG
>DATBBP010000305.1:0-4317 GCA_036270935.1 Gemmatimonadaceae bacterium | reverse complement strand
GGAGGTGGAATTAGGATTCACGCCCGAGCAAACAGCAACAGAAGTACAACGGTGTCTCAACTGCGACATCGAAACGCACTTCACGTCGAATCTGTGCATCGAGTGCGACGCCTGCGTCGACGTGTGTCCGGTGAATTGCCTGACGATCACACCCGGCGGGACGGAGTCCGATTTACGCACGCGACTCTCGGCGCCGGCAACGAATCTCGCGCAAGAGATCTATGTCTCCGAGTCGTTGCCACAAACCAAACGCGTGATGGTGAAGGACGAGGATGTCTGTCTGCACTGCGGTCTGTGCGCCGAACGGTGTCCGACGGCCGCATGGGATATGAGAAGGTTCGATTTGTTGGTGCCGTACGCGGGAAAGGAGGGGCCGATGGTAACGTTGTCTCGGAATGAGACGGCAGGACCCGTGTCGGCAGCTTGAACTCATTCTGTCATCCTGAGCGAAGCGAAGGATCTAGCGTTCTTTATTAGACGCAAGCGACAGAACAGGGGAAAGTAGATGCTTCGTCGCTCGCGCTCCTCAGGATGACAACTAGAGAAACATGATCAACGACTTTGCCTTCAAAATTGCGACGGTTAACGGGACCGGGTCGGCCAGTGCGAACGGCTTGCTCATGCAAGCCATCTACCGCATGGGGATCCCCGTATCCGGCAAGAACGTCTTTCCGTCGAACATTCAGGGGCTGCCGACGTGGTACGAGATCCGGGTGAGCACCGACGGCTACACCGCTCGTCCCGCGCACATCGATCTCGTCGTCGCGCTCAATCCGGCGACCTATGGGAAGGACGTCACAACCGTTAGGCGTGGCGGCTGGCTCTTGTACGACTCCTCGTGGCCGCTCGATCACGCGCTCGTGCGCGACGACATCACCATCCTTGGCGTTCCGTTCGGGCAGCTCTGCGTCGAGGCGTTCGCCGGTGATCGTGAGCGCACGCTGATGCGCAACATCGCCTACACCGGCGCGCTCGTCGCTCTGCTCGACATCGACATGGATCTCGTCGGCGAGATGGTCCGCGAACAGTTCGCAAAGAAGCGCTCACTGCTGGACTCGAACTTCCGCGCGCTTCACCTGGGCTACGACTACACGAAGAAGCATTATCCCTGTCCGCTGCCGATTCGCCTCGAGCGCATGAGTGCGACGCGCGACCAGGTACTCCTCGATGGCAATACGGCGGCAGCGTTAGGCTGTCTGTACGCCGGCGCGACGGTCGGCGCGTGGTATCCGATCACGCCGGCGACGTCGCTCATGGAAGCGTTCAGCGGGTTCTGCAAACGCTATCGCGTCGACCCGGAGACCAAGCGCAACAACTATTGCATCCTGCAGGCGGAGGATGAGCTCGCGGCGGCCGGGATCACGATCGGCGCCGGCTGGGCGGGCGCACGTGCGTTCACGTCGACGGCGGGCCCCGGTATCTCGCTCATGGGCGAGTTCATCGGGCTGGCGTACTACACCGAGATCCCTGGTGTGTTCTTCGATATTCAGCGTACCGGTCCTTCGACTGGCATGCCGACGCGCACGCAGCAGGCGGATCTCCTTTCCATTGCTTATCTCTCGCACGGCGACACGAAGCATATCGCGCTATTTCCCGCCAATCCGGGCGAGTGTTTCACTATGTCGGTCGCTGCCTTCGATCTCACCGAGCGATTCCAGACGCCCGTGTTTGTCGTCTCGGATCTGGATATCGGCATGAACGACTGGATGGTGCCGCGCCTAACGTGGGACGACGGCTACCGGCCTGACCGCGGCAAGGTGCTTGGCGCCGAGGAGCTCGAGCGCATCAAGCGTTTCTCGCGTTATCTCGACGTCGACGGTGATGGCATCGCTGCGCGCTCACTTCCCGGTGTGCATCCAAAAGGCGCATACTTCGTGCGCGGCTCGGGACACGACAAACACGCCGCTTACACTGAGGACGCGGACGAGTACCGCGAAGTTGTGGATCGTCTCGCGAAGAAGCTCAAGATGGCAGAGGAAGCGGTACCGGCGCCCGAGTTCTATCAGAATGGCGAAAACAACTCGGTTGGCCTCATCGCGCTGGGGGGAACTCACGCGGCGCTTCTCGAGGCCCGCGACAAGCTGGCTGCCGATGGTATCGCGGTCGACTACCTGCGGATCAAGGCGTTCCCCTTCGGGGAGGCGGTCCGCCGCTTCCTGGAGACGCATGACACGATCTTCGTCGTCGAACAGAATCGCGACGCGCAGCTCCGGTCACTCCTTGCGATCGAGACGGGCTTGGCTCGTGATCGCATGACGCCGGTGTTGGACTACGGGGGACTTCCCCTGAGTGCCGATTTCGTCACCTCTGAAGTCACGCGGCACCTGGAGGCGCGTGTCGCATGACGTCGATTCAGAAACCACCCGTTAGGCACCCGTCGCTACAGACCAACGCGCTTGGCCTCACGAAGCGTGATTATGAAGGCGCGATGTCGACGCTCTGCGCGGGCTGCGGACACGATTCGGTGACGGCGGCAATGGTGCAGGCCTTCTTCGAGCTCGACATCCCACCGCATCGCGCGGCAAAGATGAGCGGCATCGGTTGCTCGTCGAAGACGACCGCGTACTTCATGCGACAGTCGCACGGTTTCAACTCGGTGCATGGACGGATGCCCTCCGTGGCGAGCGGCGCCAATGCCGCGAACCGTGAATTGATCTACATCGGCGTCTCTGGCGACGGCGACTCGCTCTCGATCGGGCTCGGTCAGCTCTGTCACGCGATTCGACGCAACGTCGACATGTTATACGTCCTCGAGAACAACGGCGTCTACGGCCTAACGAAAGGACAATTCTCTGCCTCGGCGGACGTTGGCTCCAAGTCGAAGCGCGGCGAGCCCAACGTTCAAAAACCAATCGACCCCGTTCTGCTCGCGCTGAGCCTTGGCGCGACGTTCGTCGCGCGCGGGTTCTCCGGTGACAAGACGCGATTGCTGCCAATGCTCAAAGCGGGTTTGCGTCACAAAGGATTCGCGCTCATCGACGTGCTGTCGCCATGTGTGAGCTTCAACGACCACGAAGGATCGACGAAGAGCTACCGCTTCACGCGCGAGAATTATCACGAGCTGGCGCCCGTCGACTTCGTGCCGCTCCAGCGCGAGATCACGGCCGAGACGGAGCAAGGGGCGAGTGTGTCCGTGACCATGCACGACGGGAGTATCGTGCGCTTCCGCGAAGTCGCGAGCGATTACGATCCAACGGACCGCGACGCCGCATACGCGCACGTCCGCGCGCGTCAGGAGAAAGGTGAAATCGCTACGGGGCTGCTGTACATCGACGAACACTCGGCCGACATGCACGAGATCGCGAACACAGTCGAGCGTCCCCTCGCCGATGTACCGTTCGAGGCACTATGCCCAGGTCGGGAAGCGCTCGAGAAGTTGATGGACGAATATCGCTAGCCCTTGATGATCAATCCCTCGCCTGACTCCCAGGCCAATCGCGCTCGGTGATCCGGCAGCGTGTACGCTGCCCATGCGCGCCAAGCGGGACTAGGCATTCGTAGCGGGCCGAGTGATCGCCGATCGCCTCGGCGTGCACCATGAGCGTATGATCATCGACGTGAGACGCCTCGCGGAGCCGTAGGAGCCCGTGCGGGTTTCCAAAGTTGCGCTCGTCGGCGACGCAATCGGAATGCGGGAGCACATGCGTCGGTGTGCGGCTCGTGAGTGAATGCATGACGGCCGCGCTCGGATCCGCGTCGGTGCCGTTGACGGCGATACTGAGACACACTTTGTCCGCGCTGTCGCCGATGACTTCATCGATGAGCGCGCGAAAAGCGATTGCCGCGTCGGCGTCGCTCATCACGGCCGGAGGCGAGACCATTGGCGCGACCATTGGATCCGCGGTCGAAACCGGTTTCGAGGACGGACGCGTTGCGCACGCCATCGCTGCCGCGAGGACGAGTGATGGCGCCCAAGTAGTCCATCCGAAGGCAAAACGAGTCATGCAAAGAGCTCCAGTGTCAAAATCAGCGCCGCGACCGACAGATCGTGGCTGAAGGACGACTCTGAAGGTCGTGTGGTGACGGCAGTCACGACGACTGTGCGACCAGGCGGCGCATGGCCGATCCGGACGTTACGCCCGAGCACGCGCGTCGTCCCAACTGTGCCTATGACGCGACGCCAAAGAATTGATTGTCCGCACGAGCGCCGCCCTGGGATGGCGGTGTGCTTACACTGTCTCCATGCGGAGCGACTGGCCACTCGCGATCGCCGTCAGCGAACCATCGTACGCCTTATCGCCTGGACGTTGAGCATCACGGTGGTCTGCGTGGTCGGTGCAGCGGGAGTGAACGCCGCAAGCAAGCACGAGATGCCCC
>DATBBP010000304.1:0-5186 GCA_036270935.1 Gemmatimonadaceae bacterium | reverse complement strand
AGTCAGTACGCGCCAGTGGCAAGGTGCCCGGAGTACCGCCCTGTCCATTCCGCTCGGTGAAGGATTCGGTGTACGTCGAGTGCACTGCGCCAGGGTCGCCGTTCGCGCAGCTCGTGCTGCGCTTCCCGGACCGACTCGGCGAGACAGGAACGGCGACGCTCTTCACGGGGGATCGGACGCTCTACGACGGAAAACAGCTGCCCTCTCGACGCGCGGTACCGATCGGCACCGGTGGCATGTTTCAGTTCCACTCGCGCGTGCTCACGAGCGGCCATCGCGTGCGGCCCGAGCCGGTGATACTCGAGTGGACGCTCGCGGGCACGTTGGGCGGCACGCAATGGATCAACGGCCGCATTCGGTGGGAGCCGAGTGTCTCGCGGACGTCGCCGCTCGTGAGGCAACTCGCGAGCGCCGCTGGCTTCGGTGCCAGCGTCGAGCTCGAGGCGGGGCGCAATATTCCGTTGAGTCTCGATGAAGGACTCACCGACGATCTCCAATCCGAGCTCGATGACTTCGTCGGGCATGGAAAGGGGCACTCGTCGCACCTGCAGACGAGCGATCTCGCCTTTGCGACAATTGTTCTTGCCTCCGCGAAAACGGGGGAGATCCTCGGTGTGGCCGAATACGGCCCAGCGGCAGCAAGCGGCGGCAGCTGGCTGCTCAAGCCCGTGAACGTCGGTTCGGCGATCAAGCCGCTGCTCGCGGCGGCGACGCTGATGGAGCGCCCTGAGCTCGGGACCCTCGAGGTGCGCAACGACGGCATGACGATGTACGACGTCTGGGGTCTGCCGTTAGGCAAGGCATTCGAGTCGGGCGCATCGTGTCCCCTGGGCTGGATCGGATTGCGGCAATTCCTCACCTGTTCGAGCAACCGATACTCGGCGGCGCTCGTCGCGGCGGCGCTGCAGCCGGCGTCGGACAAGGAGGCTCCGGAGCTCGAGGGCGCGCCTGGCGTCACGTTCCGCCTTGGCGGTCAGACGCACGTTGGGCAACGGCTGCACCTTGCCCTCGACCGCAATCATCAGATTCGCGCCGACACGCTGAATGGCAGCGCGCTGGCCCAGGGCCTGTTCGCGCTCGACAGTCTGAACACGAGTCTCGAGCTGGCGGCGCAGCTCGGACGTGAGGGACGCGATTCCTCGGTCTGGATGCACCTCCGCGACGATCGCTTCAACCCCGTTCGGGTGCCGCTCGGCTTGTGGCCGGAGCAGTCCCGTCTGGCGATGATGCGGGGCAATCGGCCCGCGACCGTCCGCCAGCTCGCGATGTTCTCAGTGGGCGCCGCCGAGAATCGGCTGACGACGCTCGACCTGACGCAGGCGTTTGCCCGGATCGTCACCGATCGGCGCTTTGCCCTCACGTTCGTGCCGACTTCGGCGGGACGAGGAGTGGCATCGTTTCCGCCGCTCGAGTTGTCCAAATACTCGTGGTACCCGGCCTTCATTGGCGGGCTGCATGACGTGGGCACGATAGGCACGGCGAGAGGGACTCAGACAGCCATCGCGCAGCAGCTCAGTACGAGCCTGCTGTTCTATGGCAAAAGCGGCACGCTGAATGCGCCGCCACATGTACGCGTTCTCCGACGCACCGACACCCTGATGGTGAACGGCGCGCCGGTTTCGCGCACTCTGACGTTCGCGGATACAGTGGTTCCGCCGGTCGTGGCGAAGACACTGCTTTTTGCGATTGGCACGAAGTACGGGCGGACTGGCAAGACGACCGATAGCAGCGCAAAAGTTGAAAGGTCAGGAGACGGTGCGATCGATTGCGGCATTGTCGGAACGATCTATTTCCGACTGCGTCGCAATCCCCCTCACGTGGAGTCGCTGGCGACGGACTTCGCGAACGAGCGACTCTGGCGTCTGCTGCGGAAGAACTGGCAACGGCTGAAAGTTTGTTAACGAGAGTGGCTATACTGGCGAGAGGGGCGGGAGCGCGCGCAGGGCGCGCGCGACTCCAGGTAAACTCGCCGCGAGCGAAGCGAGCGTTAATGCGCAATCGATTGTGGCTGCTCGTCGTCGTTCCCAGCCTCGCGGCGTGTAAAGACGCGCATCGCTGGCGCAGTGTGCTCCGCGACTACGCGCGACCGGACACCGTCGAGCGGCTGCACGTCATGCTCGACGGCGAACGCGCTCGCGGAGACACCGCGCGCAAGCTCAGTCAGGATCTCGCGCAGAAGAACGAGTATTTGCTTGCGCAGCTCAACGAGCTCTCCAGCATCGTCAACGAGATCGATCGTGATCTCGGCGGACCGCGCGGTGGAACGATGCGTCCCCTCGTACCTAACGGTGAGCTCGGTGACAGCGCCAGCGAGCGCGAGGTGCTCGAGGCGAAGCGCGAGCGAATTGCCGCCAACCTCAGCCGCCTAACGTCTCGGCTGCACACGAGCGACAGTCTGTGGCACGCTGCGGTCGCGAGCGACAGCAGCTCGCGCAGCGCGCTGGCCTCTTCGGCAGAAACGCTAGCGATGTTCCGCACGCTTGCCGAGAATCGCGCGGCGCAGTTCGCCGAGTTCGAGGGGCGAATCGACAGTCTGCGGACCGAGAATCGAGCGCTCGCCGACGAACGAGATCGGATGCGCGACAGCTTGACGCGCCTCTCGACGCGCGTTGGGCGCGTCTACTACGTCGTCGGAACGCGCGACGAGCTGCTGTCGGCAGGGGTAATCCGCGAAGTGACGGTTGCGAAGAAGACCTGGCGAGGATGGCAGCGAGAAAAGCAGTTGCTGCCGACGCGTGACGCCGAGCTCTCTCGGCTCTCGACGATTCGCTCGGCTTTCGGTTCGATCGCGACCACGAGCGACAACGAGGACGATGTCGAGCAGCAGGGCTCGTCGTCGCGCGCTCCGGAGAATGGTGAGTTTCGCGAGCTGGACCGCTATCGGGATACCAGTCTTGCGCTGCCCGCGCTACGGCACGGCCGTCTGAGAGTGATTTCCGCGCAAGACATGAAGTACGCTGACGGCGTCGGGCGGGACGGCCGCCTGAATTCCGACGACAATCGCCTGCACATTACCGAGCCCGAGCAGTTCTGGGAGGGCGGCAGGTACTTGGTCTTGCTGGTCGAGCGCTAACGACGCGGGGCGAGGCGCACCCGGCCTACGCTTTGCGCGTTACCAACGCGAAACCAGCAGATGGAGCGTCAGCAGATGTCGGAACGCCGCAAAACTCACAATGGCCGAGACGTCGACGGCCACTTCAAGGTCAAGCACACGGATGTCGAGGGCACGCTCGAGGATCCCTCAGGAGAGGAATTCATCCGCGACGATGTGCGCCTCGGCGGCGCCGTAGCGGACACGGGTCCGCAAGCCGGCGCGAGCGGCGAACGCGTAGAGCGCCTTATCGAGGAGAACAAGTTCGAAGTCGAACACCTCGTCGGGCGAGATCGACAATCTGGTTCAGGTGGCAGAAAGAGGAAAACGGGAAAGCCGCGGGGAAAGGGCTAGTCCGCACCTAACGGGCTGAGCCTTCCCTGTCGCCATGGTGCGCCGGCGGTGGCGCTGTCAGATGGGCCGTAGTTATCCCGAAACGCGGCCGGCTATGGTTGCATGCCGTCCAAAGATGGGGTAGCGTACCAGTTCGTCCATCGGGAATCGGAGCCCGTGCACTTCTATTCGGCGCCGTGGGAAGTGGTGGAGGGAGACGTCGCGGGCTCCGGCCCGCGGCTTTTTCTCACGGGCACCAAGCTCCTGAGCGGAGTGTGGGATCGATTGGTGACCGAGGCTCGACAGGGCGCTCTCGCAGCCGTCGACCAGCTCGACTCGGTCAGCTGGATCGTTCTCGAGCAGGGGATCAAAGTGCTTGCCCCAGTGGCGTTGCGCGAGCGACTCATTTGCCTCCTGTCGCTCGACGAGCTCGCCGACAGCTCTCGTCTGCGACTCTATTTCCGGGTAATGCGCAGCAACGGGGAGCCGGTTGCATGCGCGTTCATGGCTGTCGCGTGCGCACAGAAAGTGAGTGGCGGATCGGCGGCGCTGCCGCCGCCCGTGCTCGATCTTCTCGAAAGCCGTGGTGGATTCCGCGAGCGCGAGCGCTCCCCATCGTTCGTCGAACGGGCGCTCGTGCTGCCTGGCGCCGAAGAGTCGCTGTTCCCCGATGACGTTCGCGCGCTCGCGATCGGTATCGCGATGCAAAGCGCAGTGTCAGTCACTCAACGCCGGACGCCCACGACGCCGCTCGCGATCCCAGCGCTTGGCGAACTGCCGGTGCCTGAAGGCCGAACGGCTTTCTTCTTCCCCGACGCTCCGTCTTACGATGGCCGGTTGCTCTGCGAGTTGCGCGCATATTTGCCCTACCTCGCCGACTACTTCGATCAGGCAGAGGAGGTTTCGCGGCGCGTATTCCGGCAGTCGTTCCTGCCGCTCGTCGACATGGACGCGATCGCGCTCCACGATCAGCGGTTGGAGCGGTGTCCCGAGCTCGCGCATGTTGGCGTCGTGCTCACGGGCGTCTTGATCGCGGAGTCGCTGAAGGAGCACGGCATCAGGCCAGATGCGCTGATTGGCGACGGGCTGGGCGAGTTGGCGGCGTTGGCCGTCGCGGGCGCGTCGGACCTGTCGACAGCGCTTCGTCTCGCGGCGCAGCGTGCGTTGGCTGCGCGACCGACGAACGGCGACAGCGAATCGACGGCGGCGGCGGAGCAGTTCAAGGCAGCGCTGGAGGAGGTTCGATTCGTTGCACCGCGGCTTCCGATCGTCACTCTGCGATCGCGAGGATTGTTCGCCGATCGCGCCGAGGATCGGACCGGGTCGTTAGGCAGCGCGCGAGGTGACGCCGACCTGCTCGCTGCCGCGTGGGGCGCTGGCTGCGAGCACGTGATCGAATGCGGCCCGCGAGGCTTCCTGAGCGGCGGCGTTCGCGCTCCGACGCCGGCGCTGAGCTTCTCGCAAGATGTCTCGGACGCTCGGATCGTAGCGAGCGACTAGTCGCCGTTCACTCGACAAAGGACTCGACGAGCTCAATCGCTCGCCGCACGTCGGCGTCGTTGTTTGCCATACCTAACGACGCGCGCATCGCGCCGACGGCCACGTCGGTGTCGCGCCTCATGCATTCGGCAAAGCGCTGCACGCTGAATCCGAGTTCGCCGGCGGCGCGGAGGCAGCGAGCCGCCGCGTCGGGGTCGAAGCCGAACGCGGCCTCCGCTGCGCCCGGATTGCAGAAGCATCCGCCACGGAGGGCGACTCCGTA
>DATBBP010000303.1:0-5316 GCA_036270935.1 Gemmatimonadaceae bacterium | reverse complement strand
CTGGAGCACGTGGAGTCAGAACTTGACCGTTAGCGGCATCGACACCGTGGCGCGGCTCGGCCGCTTCGACTTGAGCGCGGTGTCGCCGGATTACTTCAGCACGATGGGGACGCGCATCCTGCGCGGCCGCGGCGTCCGGTCCACCGATCTCGAGCACTCGCAGCTGGTGCTGGTCGTGAGTCAAGCGATGGCGAAGACGCTCTGGCCTAACGACGACGCGATCGGCAAGTGCGTCAGAATGGGTGCCGACACGTCGCCCTGCCGGTACGTCGTCGGCATTGCGGAGGACATCAAGTCGCATCAGCTGAGCAACGAGACGGATATGTACTACTATCTCCCCGCGACGCAGTTCAACCCCAATCGCACTGGCCTGTTCGTTCGCGTGCGTGGCGATGCATCGAAGAGCGCGGACGCGGTGCGCCGTTCGCTTCAGAAGGAAATGCCGGGCGCGTCGTACATCACGACGACGCCGCTCTCCGACGTGCTGGGGCAGGAAACGCGATCGTGGCGCCTCGGGGCATCGATGTTCAGTGCCTTTGGCGTGCTGGCGCTGGTGTTGGCGGCGATCGGGCTCTATAGCGTCATCGCCTACAACGTCGCCCAGCGCACGCACGAGATGGGCGTGCGCATGGCGTTAGGCGCACAGGCGGCGGACGTGATCCGGCTCGTCGTGAAGGAAGGGATGGCCTTCGGCATCGCCGGCGTGGTGATCGGTGGCGCGATCGCGCTCGCCACGGGAAAATGGCTCGCGCCGCTGCTGTTCGACGAGTCGCCGCGGGATCCTGCGGTGTTCGCGGTGGTGGCGGTCGCGTTGCTGGGCGTCGCCTTCACGGCGAGCTGGCTGCCGGCATTGCGCGCCTCACGCGTCGAGCCCACGAAGGCGCTGCGGTACGAGTAGTCAGTGTGTCATCCTGAGGAGCGCAGCGACCAAGGATCTGCTTTTCAGTTGTAGGATGCTATAGCGATTAGCTTGAGCGGATGCGCCGGTGGACCTTTGTGGCCTGTGCGGTCGCTACCGTGGGGAGCGGGAGTTGGCTGCCCGCGCAACGGCCACTTGTCTCGCTCCGTCCTGGCATCGTTCTCGCCCGCTCGGTTCGAGTAGCGCCGGGCGTCTATCGCTTCCGCGCACCGGCCTCACTCGACTCGCCGCTCGTCGTCGTGCGTGGCGACGACGTAACGGTCGACATGCGTGGCGTCACGCTGGCCGGCATCGACAGCAGCGCCCTGCCTGACGAGGCGCGCGGCTTGGCGATCCTGGTCGGCGGCGGCCGAAACATCACGATCCGGGGTGCGAGCATTCACGGCTATAAGGTCGCCATCCAAGCGCGGGGCACGCGAAACCTCGTCCTCGCCGACAACGACCTTTCGCACAACTGGAGGCCGCGCCTGTACAGCCTCGTCGAGCACGAGAGTCTTGTCGACTGGCTCTCGTTCCATCATAACGAGCAGAACGAGTGGCTCCGCTTCGGCGCCGCGGTGTATCTCGAGGACATACACGGCGGTGAGCTGCGGGGCAACACGGTCGAGCAGGGAATGAATGCGTTGCTCATCACGCGCAGCGACTCGTTGCTCATCTGGAACAATGATTTCTCATTCAACTCCGGGCTCGGTATCGGCCTCTATCGGTCGAGCGACAACCGCATCATGCACAATCGCGTCGATTACGATGTGCGCGGCTACAGCGAGGGCTTCTACCGTCGCGGCCAGGACTCGGCTGGAATTCTCCTTTACGAACAGAGTTGTCGCAACGTGATCGCATACAACTCCGTGACGCACGGCGGCGACGGCTTGTTCCTCTGGGCCGGCCAGTCGACGATGGACACTGGCGAGGGCGGCGCAAACGACAATGTCGTCTACTCGAACGACTTCAGTTACGCCCCCGCGAATGGCATCGAGGCGACTTTTAGTCACAATGTCTTCGTCGCGAATCGTGTTGTCGGTAGCGATTACGGCATCTGGGGCGGATATAGCTTCGACTCGTGGATCGCGAACAACACGCTCTCCTTCAACCGAATCGGCATCGCCATCGAACATGGCCAGGGCAATCGCATAGTTGCAAACAGACTCACTGGCGACACCACAGGCGTGCAATTGTGGGCCGATTCGATCGAGCAATCGGATTGGGGCTACCCGAAGCACCGCGATACGCGCAGCCGTGACAATCTCGTCGCCGATAATCACTTTGCCATGAGCCGCATTGGCGTGCGTGCCTCGAACTCGACGCCGCTCACGTTGCTCGGCAATCGATTCGTGGGCGTGGACACTGATCTAATGTCCACGACGACAGTCGCCGCACGACACGACAGTACGCCGACGCGCCAGGACGGCGTGTTCAAGAGTGAGATTCCAATCGAGCTGCGGGGACTGATCCCGCGTGCGCTGCCTAACGGCCATCGGGAGTGGCCGTCGGCGCCGCTCGCGCACCTGCCGAGATCAGCAATTATCGTGGACGAGTGGGGCCCGTACGACTGGCGTATGCCTAAGTTGTGGCCGCTCGATAGCACGCGTGCCTACCCACTGCGGCTTGCGGTGCTCGGGCCACCGGGCGAATGGTCGATTCGCCAGACGCGGAATACGACCGCGGTGTCGAAGCGCGCTGGCAAAATCGCGACAGTCGGTGTCCCGGACACGATCGTCGTCTCGCCACGGACTGACTCGTTAGGTAACTGGTCGATTATGCTCGCCTTTCGCGCGAGCCCACGGAGCGCACCGGTGCTCGTTTCATACGAGCGATTCGAACCGGTGATCGACTGGACGGAGCGCGTTTTCGCGTGGTCTGACTCGACGGACCCTCGCACCAAGCCTGACGCTTTCGCCGCACTGCTGCGTGGTGCGCCACTTGTCGAGCGTCACGCCCCACGTCTCGATCTCATGTGGTATCGGCCTCCTGTGGCGGCCATTCCATCGAAGCAGTGGGCGCTCGAGGCCACGGGCGCCGTGGATCTTCCGCCTGGGCCGTACACGCTCCAGACCATCAGCGACGACGCCGTACGCGTCTGGGTGGACGACTCGCTCGCAATCGACGCCTGGCCACCGCATGAGTCGCGCGTCGACGTCGCTCCGCTCTCGCCGGGCCGGCATCGGCTCCGCGTCCAGTACTACCAGGTTGACGGTTGGGTCGAGTTACGCGTCGAGATTCTTCGCGGGCCGCCGACGGCATCGCGTGGCTCGCCCGGACCACATTAATCCGGGTCGTTACTAGCTTTACGGCATGAGAACTCATTCCATAGCGGTGATTGCGGCGCTCACGGTGCTCGGCACAGGGGCCCACGCGCAGAATCCCAACCTCGAGAGCATCGCCAACGACCGCTACACGCGCTCGCACGACTACGACCTCGTGCACCAGCGCATCGTCGTTCGCGACTTTAATTGGGATTCGCTGTCGTTCGTGGGAACTGTTAACAGTACGCTCATTGCCCTGCGTCCCGCTTTCGACTCCGTCGTGCTCGACGCCGGCGCGCTGCTCGGCATCAAACGAGTCTCGAACGGAAGCGCAACGCTGCGCACGAGTCGGCACGGCGACACACTCGTCGTCCATCTTCCGCGCCCGGTTGCGTTTCGCGACACCGTCCGCTTCACGATCGACTACTCCGGAAAAGTCGAGAACGGCCATGGTCTGACTTTCATCGACGAACGACCGCACACGCCACGACAGATCTGGAGCCAGGGCGAGGACCACGACAACCACTACTGGTTCCCGACGTACGATTTCCCCAACGACAAGATGACGTGGGAACTCGAGGCGACGGTGCCCGCCGGCTTCATGGCGGTCTCGAATGGCGCGCTCGCCAGCGACACGAAAGATGCGCGCGGAAACCGTGTGCTCGATTGGCGGGAAGACCGCCCAAGCGCGACCTATCTCGTCTCGCTCGTCGTCGCGCCGTTGGCAAAGATTCACGACACGTGGCGAAGCGTGCCCGTCGACTACTACGTCTATCACGCAGACAGCGCGTTGGCGTGGCGGCTCTTTCACGTGACGCCGGACATGATCGACGTCTATTCCAAGCTCACTGGCGTCGATTACGCATGGCAGAAGTATGCCCAGACGACCGTCGCCGACTTCTTCGGCGGCATGGAGAATGTCAGCGCGACGACGCTCGTCGATTGGCTACCCGACGCCCGGGCGTATCCGGATCGCCCTTGGTATCAGCACATACTCATCCCACACGAGCTCGCCCATCAATGGTTCGGCGACTACGTCACGACGGAGAACTGGGCGAACATGTTCCTCAATGAGGGCTTCGCCGAGTTCATGCCGGGACAGTACTGGCGTGACAAGAAGGGCGAGCATCTCGAGCAAGACTATTATCTGGACGAGTACCGGCAGTTCATGCAGATCGACGAGCGGCGCCGGATGCCGCTCGCCTCGAACGGCTCGAACAACATTTATCCAAAGGGCGCGCTCGTCCTGGAGATGCTCAAGAATTACCTCGGCGATCAGCGCTTCTGGGCGGCGATCCATCGGTACCTAACGACGCACGCGTTCGGCAACGCGGTGACTGACGATTTGCGTCAAGCAGTGCTCGAGGCCACGGGCGAGAATCTCGCCTGGTTCTGGAACGAATGGATCTACAGCGCCGGCTACCCGAACTTCACGGTGACGTCCACGTACGACGCGGCCGGCAGGCGCGTGACCCTCGCCGTAACGCAAACGCAGCGCGACACGCTCAAGGCGGACAGCACGGGGATGCGATACGTCGTCCCCGAGGTTTTTCGAATGCCCGTCACGGTGCGCGTCGGCGTCGCGGGCGCCGCAGATCTCGTACAGACAAGCTGGGTCGATCGCCGGGAGGACACGATCGTCGTCAACGGCGTGCCGACCGCGCCGACGATGATCGTATTCGACGATGGGAACCGGGTTCTCAAAACGCTCAGCTTTGACCAGCCAACCGCGCAGCTCGCGACCCAACTGCGCCTCGATTCGAATATCTGGAACCGCTCGTGGGTGATTGAGCAGCTCGCCGAGCGAACGATGGACGCTGAAGCGCAGGCGGCACTCGCCCAGGCGGCCACGAGCAGCGATTACTTTCTGACACGCGCGCAGGCGGCGTCGGCGTTAGGCGCGATGCCGGCATCGGTCGCCGTGCCGGCACTCGCGAAGGCGATGCGAGATACATCGAGCCAGGTCCGCGAGGCTGCGGTGGAGTCGCTCGGGCACCTTGGCGGCGCGGAGGCGCTTTCACTTTCGCGAGCGGCCTGGAAGAGCGACGACAGCTACCTCGTGCGGGCGGCGGCGTTCTCCGCGCTCGTCACACTCGATACGGCGACTCGCCGGGCACTCATTGTCGAAGGCTTGCGCACGCCTTCCTATCGGGA
>DATBBP010000302.1:0-1898 GCA_036270935.1 Gemmatimonadaceae bacterium | reverse complement strand
AAGGAAGCGTACATGAAGGCGGTCGACAAGCTGAACTTCATGGCGATGCTCAAGCAGCGCGGTCTCGATGTGTCGTTCGCGGAGTCCGATCTCGCGAGTCAAGGACAGGGCAAGTCAAACGAAACGCCCGCGTCGAAGCCTGCCGTGAAGGCGGCCGCGAAGCGGTAGGCGCGTGGCGCGTGAGTGCGGGCGCGCGAATGCGGGCGCGTGAGTGCGGGCGCGCGAATGCGGGCACTAGGTCGGATTCCCTAGCACCTAGCACCTAACACCTCAGTTATGTGATTCGGCTGGCTTCGTCGCTGTCGTTCGGCGCAAGCTCGATCGCATCGCCTTGCGATGACGTCTCCATTAGCTCGCCGCGACTCTTCTCGTATTCATCGCGCTCGGCGTAGCCGTAGCCGCCAAGCACCTCTCCTCCACGCATGTAATCGTGCCCGTAGCCTCGCCCGTGGGGATACTTCTCCAGCGAAGCTTGGTCGATGTCATTCATGGGCCACCTCCTGCGAAGGGCGTGTCGGTAGCGTTCATCCGCATTCTGTAACTCTCCGTCTTCTGACGCAAGTGTTACGCAGTCACGACAGCTTTAGCAGACCGGTTCGCTTGTTCGGATTTCGCCCGCCCCGTTATACTTCAAGGCTATGCAAATCCGCAACATCGCCATCATAGCGCACGTCGACCACGGCAAGACGACGCTCGTAGACAAGATGCTCCGCCAGGCGGGAGCGTTTCGCGAGAATCAGGTCGTTCAGGAGCGCGTGATGGATTCGAACCCGCTGGAGCGCGAGCGGGGAATAACCATTCTCGCCAAGAACACGTCCGTCCGCTGGCACGGGACAAAGATCAATATCGTCGACACCCCCGGCCACGCCGACTTCGGTGGAGAGGTCGAGCGCATCCTGCGCATGGTCGACGGCGTCCTGCTCGTCGTCGATGCATTCGACGGACCGATGCCGCAAACGCGGTTTGTACTGCGGAAGGCGCTCGGCCTCGGCCGCACGCCCATCGTGGTGATCAACAAGATCGACCGGCAAGGCTCGGATCCGATGCGCGTTCACGACGAGGTGCTCGATCTCCTGATCGAGCTCGAGGCGGAAGACGCGCAGCTCGACGCGCCCGTCATCTACGCGTCGGCGCGTGACGGCGTCGCGACGGCGGACCTCGATACTCCAGCGACGGACCTAACGCCGCTGTTCGAGGCAATCGTCAGGCACGTGCCTGCGCCGCCGAGTGATCGCAAGGGCGCTTTTCAGATGCTGATCTCGACGATCGACCACTCTCCGTATTTAGGCCGCCTCGGCATCGGCCGTATTGAACGTGGTACAGTGCACGTTGGGGATACTGTTGCGTTATTGCCGCTGGATACGAACCAGGCGACCGAGCGTGCGCGCGCCACGAAGCTGTACATCTTCGAGGGACTGGAGCGGCTCGAAGTCCAAGAGGCTTCAGCGGGTGAGATCGTTGCGCTCGCTGGGCTCGAGGGCGTGGAGATCGGCCACACGCTGGCGGATGTCGAGGCGCCAGAGCGGCTCGAGGGGATCGCCGTCGAGGAGCCGACAATCTCCGTCGATTTCATGGTGAACAACTCACCGTTCGCGGGCAAGGAAGGGAAGTTCGTGACGTCGCGTCAGCTGCGAGAGCGGCTGATGCGAGAACTCGAGAAAAACGTCGCGTTGCGCGTCGAGGATACGGATTCGACGGACACGTGGGCGGTCGCCGGTCGCGGCGAGCTGCATCTCACGATTCTCATGGAGACGATGCGGCGGGAGGGATATGAATTTCAGGTTTCGCGGCCGCGCGTCATCACTCGCGAAGGTCTCAACGGCGAACGGCTCGAGCCGTACGAAGAGTTGATGATCGACGTGCCCGAGGAGTTTCTAGGCGTCGTAATCGAGAAGTTG
>DATBBP010000301.1:0-2287 GCA_036270935.1 Gemmatimonadaceae bacterium | reverse complement strand
AGCGCGTCGTCACCGATCTTCGGCAACCGGCGGCGTTTCAGCTCGCGGTCGAGTATGTCCTGGCCCAGCTTCGTGGCGGACTGCTGCGCCTCTTTGCGCATCACCTGACGGATCTTGTGCCGCGCGCGACCCGTGCGAACGTGAGCGAGCCAATCGCGCGACGGCTTCGCCGTCGGCGCGGTGATGATCTCGACGGTCTCTGAGTTTCTGAGCGGCCGCGAAAGGGGCGCGATGCGGCCGTTCACCTTCGCACCGGCGCAATGCAGACCGATTTCTGTATGAACCGCAAAGGCAAAATCGATTGGTGTCGCCCCTTTCGGCAACTGGATAACATCGCCCGTAGGCGTGAATACGAAGATCTCGTCCTGATAGAGGTCGAGCTTCAGAAACTCGAGGAACTCGTCAGGCGTCTTCGCGTCCATCTGGAGCTCGAGCACCTGCCGGAACCACGTCAGGTGCCGGTCGAGCTCATCGGAGCTGCGCGCCGTCTCCTTGTATCGCCAGTGCGCGGCGATGCCGAAATCCGCCGTACGATGCATGTCACGCGTGCGAATCTGAATCTCGTACAGCTGGCGGCCGGGGCCGAACACCGTCGTATGCAGCGATTGATAGCCGTTGGACTTTGGCTGCGCTATGTAATCCTTGATGCGCTCCTGCACCGGCGTCCACTGATCGTGCACAACGCCGAGGGCGTGGTAGCAATCCGGAACGCTGTCGACCAAAACGCGGATCGCGAGGAGATCATAAATCTCATCGTATGGTCGCTGGCGCTGCTGCATCTTCTTGTAAATCGACCAGAGATGCTTCGGACGACCCGTGGCGTCCACGTTCTGTATACCCGCTCGAGTGAGCGCGTTCTCGAGCGGATCCCGCATCTGCTTAATGAGCGCCTCGCGCTCGCCGCGCTTTTGTGCAACCTTCTTTGCAAGAGCGCGATACTCTTCCGCTTCGAGATGCTTGAACGCGAGGTCCTCGAGCTCCCACCGCATCTTGGCCATACCGAAGCGATGCGCGAGGGGGGCGTAGAGATCGCGCGTCTCCTGGGCGATGCGCCGCCGTTTTTCTTCGGACAGGAAGTCCAGCGTGCGCATGTTGTGGAGGCGATCGGCCAGCTTGACGATGATGACGCGAGCGTCCTTGGCAATCGAGAGGAGCAGCTTGCGGTAGCTCTCGACTTGGCGGTCCTGGTTCGACCCACCCGATGGCAGCTTCGCGATCTTCGTTAGGCCGTCGACGATGCTCGCGATCTCGCGGCCGAACTCGCGATCGACGTCGGCGATCGCGACCTTCGTGTCCTCGACGACGTCGTGCAGCAGACCACACGCAACCGTCGTCGAATCGAGCTGCAGATCCGCAAGAATCTTTGCGACTTCCACCGCGTGGCTGATGAACGGCTCGCCCGAGTTGCGCACCTGTCCCCGGTGAGCTTGCTCGCCGAACTGGTAGGCGCGAACCAGCAGGTCGCGATCGAGCTTGTCGTGAAGAGGATGCTCGTCCTCGCGCCAGCCGGGGATGAATTCTCCGCCCCGCTTCTCGCCAACTGGTGCCGTTGCCGTCACAGCAGACCTGCCTCCGCGAAGCTCGTGTACCGTCCTCGTCCCACGATGACGTGGTCGTGCACCGGAATGTCCAGCAAGCGACCGGCCGCGACGAGCTGCTCAGTTACGACCCGATCGTCGGCGGACGGTGTTGGATCTCCACTCGGATGGTTGTGCACGAGGATGATCGCCGCCGCCCGTTCGGCGATCGCCTCGCGAAATACCTCGCGTGGATGGACAAGCGACGAATTGAGTATACCCCGGGTGACCATGATGTCTCGTTCCAATCGATGCTGCGAATCCAGTACCGCCACGTGAAACTCCTCGACCGGAAGATCTTCCAGGCGGGCGGCGAATAGCTCGACGACATCCCGCGGCGACCGAACCGGCGCGCCATCGTCCCTCGATTCCGTGGCCATCCGGCGACCAAGCTCCAGAGCGGCGTGCACCGTCGCCGCCCTTGCGGCGCCGATCCCTGTCATCGACGTCAGCGCGGCCACCGGCTGCATCGCGATGCGACGAAGTGATCCGCCTGCGCTTGACAGCACGCTCTGACCAACCTGGAGCGCCGTTCTTCCGAGGCCACCCGAGCCGAGGACAATCGCCAGGAGCTCCGCGGAGCTCAGTGCTTGCGCCCCCAAATCGATCAGACGCTCGCGCGGGCGTTCGGATCGAGGCAGCTCCCGAATAGTTAATGTTTTCGCACCGACCTGACCAGCCATAGATGCATCCTCCGCGGAAAGTTGCGC
>DATBBP010000300.1:0-3237 GCA_036270935.1 Gemmatimonadaceae bacterium | reverse complement strand
GTGCGCTATCTACAGGCACTCGTGAACCATCGACGTCAGATGCTTCTACCCCAGATCGCGCGTGAATATCACGATCTCGTCGACCAGGTCGAGGGCCGCCTTCGGGCCAGCGTGACCGTCGCGAAAGAGCCCGCGGACCCTGAGCGTCGCGCGATCGCGAAGCAGTTGTCGCGCGCGTACGGCAAGGAAGTCCTGCCGCATTTCATGGTGAATCCGGCAATCCTCGGCGGTGTCGTCGTCCGCGTTGGTGATACCGTGCTCGACGGGTCGGTGCGTCATCGCTTGGCCTCATTGCGTTCGAGGATGTTGACGCCGCGGATCTAACGCCGGTGGTTGGTTGCTAACGACTGGTTGTTGGTAGTTCGGAAGGCCAGCGAGCCAAGCTCGCCGGCCTTTTCCTTTTCGGACAGACTAGCCGACCAATCACCAACCACGAGTACCAAACCGCTCAACGGGTAGCCTCGCGAGGGCGTACTTGCTCGGGGCAGTGCTCCGTCCGCACTTTCCCCGTCGCCACGCCCACACCGGAGTCTAAGGATGCCTACCCGTCGGCCCCAGCTGATCGGTCGCTGGCCCGTTGCCGCGGCTGTTCTCGTCGCCATCCTGGCGGCACCTGTCGCCCTCTTCGCGCAAGACGTCGCGCAACAGGGCGCTCTCAAGGAAATCCTCGCCAAGGAGACGTTCATCAAGCCGCCCGCTGCGATCGAAAAAGTCGTCTCGGCGCCATGGCAGCAGAACGTCAGCTTCACCAATCAAAGCCCCGATCACAAGCATTTCCTGAAGCTCGAGACCGAGGGCATGCCGAGCGTACAGCAATTCGGCAAGCCGCACTACTATCTGGCGGGACTCCAGGTCGACTACAAGGCGAACCGCGCGCGCATTCTCACGACACGTGGCGCGGCCGGTGTGGAAGTGATCGACGGCCTGACCGGGCAGGCGCGCGCCATCGAGACGCCGAAGGGTGCCACGGTCAGCAGTCCCAAGTGGTCCCCGGACGGGAGCGAGCTCGCCTACCTCGCCAATTTCGACGATGCCACGCACGTCTATCTCGCTGACCTGGCGACCGGCAAATCGCGTAAGATCACGAAGACGCCGCTGCTCGCGACGCTGGTAACGAGCGTGGAGTGGACGAACGGAGGGAAGTCTCTCGTCGCTGTTCTCGTTCCTGACGGGCGCGGCGCGGAGCCGCAGCATCCGGCAATCGAGACCGGCCCGCAGGTACGAATGGTCGGCGAGGCGAAGAACAAGACCCGCACGTATCGCGAATATGCACTGCTCCACGATCCCCACGAGCAGGCGCAACTCGAGTACTACACGACTGGCCAGCTCGCACTGATCGACGCGAAGACTGGTGTCGCGAAGAAGATCGGCTCACCCGCGATGATCACGGCAGTCGATCCGTCGCCCGATGGCGCGTACTTCCGCGTCACCTCGATGCAGAAGCCCTTCTCGTATCTCGTCGAGTATCAGAACTTCGGAACGGTCGAGGAGATCTGGGACGCGAACGGCAAAGCGGTCGCCGAGTTGGCCAAGCGCCCGTTACGCAATGGCGACAACGCGCTCGGCGATGATCCGAGCGCCGCGCCCGCCCAGACGGACACGGCGAAGCGCAGTTTCGGCTGGATGCCTAACGGTAAAGGACTCTATTACCTGCAGCTCGAGGCGGCGCCAGCACGCGGTGCCCAGACGGATAGCGCCGCGGGAGATGAGCCACAGGGCGGTCGCGGCGGACGCGGCGGCGCGGCTCGTCACGATCATCTGTACGTGTGGGAGACGCCGTTCACCGCCGGCAGCGCGAAGCAGATCTTCCAGAGTAATAATCGCATCGGCGACTTGCTGTGGTCGGAGGATGGCGAGCTGGTGTTCGCCGCCGAGAATGCGAACGGCACGAGCCAAGTGTACGCGACATATCTGAGCGAGCCGACGAAGCACTATCCGCTGGCGCGAATTCGCGGAGTCAATCTCACGCTCGGCACGTTAGGCGGTGGCCGCTTTGGCGGCGGCGGTGCGGGGCGTGGCGGGGCCGGTGCGGACTCGCTGACGTTCTATCAGAATCCCGGCACCCTGATGTCGCGCCCTGGTCGCAGTGTCAACGAAGTCGCGCTGCTTTCCAGCGACGGGAAGTACGCGTACTTCACCGGAACGCAGTACTATCACACGTGGTCCGACAGCGCCCCGCGGCCGTTCGTCGACCGTGTCGAAATCAAAACCGGAAGCAAGGAGCGCGTCTTCTCGAGTTCGGCGGATGTCTTCGAGCACGTCTCCGCGCCGCTCGACGACGACTTTACGCGCGCGATCGTCGTGCGTGAGTCGCCGACGATGGTGCCCGATTCCTATTTGCGTGATATGAAGAGTGGTCAACTCACGCAGTTGACGCACAATAAGGATTATGCGCCGGAGGTCAGCCAGGCGATCCGCAAGCGCGTACTCGTGACGCGCGCCGATGGCTACCATTTCTTCGTCGACGTCACGCTGCCGCGTGATTACAAGGAAGGGACACGTCTTCCCGCCTTCTTCTGGTTCTATCCGTACGAGTACACCGACCAGGCTGGCTACGATCGAACGAAGCGGACGGAGAATCGCAACCAGTTCCATGCGTCGACGCCTAACAACAAAGAGTTGCTCATCACCCAGGGCTATGCGGTGGTACAGCCTGATGCACCTGTCGTCGGTCCGGCTGGGCGGATGAACGACAACTACGTGAATGACTTACGTAACAATCTCTCCGCGGTCATCGACGAGCTGGATCGGCTCGGGTACATCGATCGGTCGCGGTTAGGCATCGGTGGTCACAGCTACGGTGCATTCAGCACTGTCAACGCGTTGGTGCACACGCCGTTCTTCAAGGCGGGCATTGCGGGCGACGGCGCGTACAACCGCACGCTCACGCCTAACAATTTCCAGAGCGAGCGGCGCGATCTCTGGGAGGCGCGTGACACGTACCTTGCGATGTCGCCGTTCCTATATGCTGACCATTTGACTGGCAATTTGCTCATGTATCTCGGCGCCGAGGATCAGAACGTCGGCACCGATCCGACGAACTCGCTGCGCCTGTTGCACGCGCTCCAGGGCATGGGCAAGACCGCGGCGTTGTACATCTACCCATACGAGGACCACGGCCAGGTTACGAAGGAGACCATTTTGGACCAGTGGGCGCGCTTTACGGCGTGGCTCGATCTGTACGTGAAGCCGACGGGGAAGACGGATAAGAAGATTGCAGTTGTGCCGTAGTGAGTG
>DATBBP010000299.1:0-4283 GCA_036270935.1 Gemmatimonadaceae bacterium | reverse complement strand
CCTATCTCTCGGCGGCGATCGTCGCGACGGCGAAGGTCGCTGCTTCCGCGGCGGATCAGGCGGCGGAGGTCACCGTCACCCTCGTCCCCGACACCGTTGGGATGATCACGGCATTCGGCGGCGACGGCGCGGCGGCGCTAGTCGGAAACCCGCTGACCCTCACCGCGCGAGCGATTGACCGCTTCGGCAACGCGATAAAGGGAATCGATATTACCTGGACGACGAGCAGCGGACAGCTTCAGGCCCAGACCGCTACGACTGACTCCACGGGCAAGGCGACCAACGTGATCACCGTTGGTCCCGATACGGGCAAGGTCGCCATCGTTGCGACCTCCCGCTTCAACTCGATCACCTTCACGGTGAGCTCACTGCCGGACAGCATTTAACCCCGCCACGCGGCGCGCGCCACGCGCATGCTCCTGTCAGTCCGGCATATATTCCACTGACAATATCTTCCGGACCGGAGCTCTCACGCATGGCCGACACGGCAACGCTCGGCGCGCTCAAGCACACGCCGTTCTACGACATCCATAAAGCGCTCGGCGCCAAGATCGTCCCATTCGCTGGCTACGAGATGCCGGTGCAGTACCCGACCGGTATCACGGCCGAGCACAAGGCGGTGCGGGAGCGATGCGGTCTGTTCGACGTTTCGCACATGGGAGAGTTCATCGTCACGGGTCCGCAGGCGGCGGAGTTCGTTAGCTACGTGACGACGAATGACGTCGCGAAGCTTGCCGTCGGCCAGGTTCACTACTCCACAATTCTCAACGAGCGCGGGACGATCGAAGATGATTGTCTCGTGTATCGGTTCGAAGATCACCTGATGATGGTCGTGAATGCGTCCAACATCGAGAAGGACTTCGCGCACATCTCGCGACACCTCGGCCGCTTCGATGCGCAGCTCGAGAACAGGAGCGACGAGATCGCACTGCTCGCGGTCCAGGGACCGCAGGCCGCCGAGATCCTGCGCAATCTCACGCGCACGGACCTGACGGGGATCGGCTACTATCACTTCGCCGAAGGCGAGGTCGCGGGTCAGCCGTCGATCATCTCACGCACCGGTTACACGGGCGAAGACGGGTTCGAGCTGTACTTCGATAATCGTTATGCGTCGGCGATCTGGGAGGCGCTCATCGGCACGGGCCGAGTGACGCCGGCAGGGCTCGGTGCTCGCGATACGCTCCGTCTCGAGATGGGGATGGCGCTCTACGGCAACGACATCGACGACACGACGACGCCACTCGAGGCGAACCTGGGCTGGCTGGTCAAGCTGGCGAAGGGCGAGTTTGTCGGACGCGACGCGCTCGTCAGGCAGAAGGAAGCGGGAATTCCGCGCAAGCTCGTCGGCTTCGTGCCCGCCGACAAGCGCAGCATCGCGCGCCACGGTTATGGCGTCTACTCGGCCGGCACGCCGAGCGGTGAGGTGCGCAGCGGGACGATGAGTCCAACGTTAGGCATCCCGATCGGGACCTGCTATCTCCCGACCGCAACGGCCAAGGAAGGAAGCGAGCTGGAGGTCGACATCCGCGGGAAACGTGTGCCGGCGACGGTTGTGAAGATGCCCTTCTATAAGGAAGCGACCCATTTGTGACTCTGTCATCCTGAGCGAAGTGAGGATGACATGCCGAATATGCGAATTGCAATCCTCACGATTTCTGACGCGGGCGCGCGCGGCGAACGGGCAGATACGTCAGGCGACGAAATCGTCACCTGGGCGGAGGCGAAGGGATATGATGTGGCCGCGCGCCACCTCGTTCCCGACGACGTCGTTCCGATCGCGACGACGCTGACGAGTTGGGCAGACGGCGGCGACGCCGACCTCGTGCTCACGACCGGTGGTACAGGCTTGAGCCTGCGCGACGTGACTCCCGAGGCCACGCGCGCCGTAATCGATCGCGAGGCGCCGGGGATTGCCGAGCGTTTGCGAGTCGCGTGCCTAACGAGCTTCCCGCGTGCCGCGCTGTCGCGCGGCGTGAGCGGTACGCGTGGCCGCACGTTGATCGTGAACCTTCCCGGCTCGCCGAACGCCGTGCGCGACTCGCTCGCCGCGCTGGAGCCGATCGTCGATCACGCTATCGCGATTCTCACGGGCGCCGGGACGGACCACTCGCCACTCGCCACCCGTCACTCGTCACTCGCGTGAAGGTCTTATTGACGCTACAGGACGTCGAGCCAGCCGTTAGGCTCAACGCACTCCTCGAGTCCGACGGGATCGAGACGGCGGTTGTGTCGCCGCTCGATGACATGCGCGCGGCCATACGACGCGAGAAGCCGGACATCATCGTTTTCAGTGCCGATCTTGCCGATCCGGCGTCGGTGGCCTTGGTGAAAGAGCAGCTGTGGGATGGCGCCGCGTCGGTTGGGTTGAGTGACCTGGCCGACGAGGAGCACCTCGAGCGCTTTCGCGACGCGGGCTATGTCGAGCTGTATCCAAAGCCGGTGAACTACGCCGAAGTTCTCGCGAGCCTCAAGCGCATCCTCGAGCGGCGGCGTCTCCAGCGCCTAACGGGGCTCATCGGCGAGAGCGACGCCGTCCGCGAGGTCATGGTTCAGGTCGAGCAAATGGCGCCGGTCACCGCTACCGTGCTCGTCGAGGGCGAGAGCGGTACGGGAAAGGAGCTGGTTGCAAGAGCGCTGCATGTGCTCAGTGCGCGCAAGGCTCGGCCCTTCATTGCGGTAAACGTCGGGGCGCTGCCCGAGACCTTGCTCGAGAGCGAATTGTTCGGTCATGAGAAGGGTGCGTTTACCGGCGCGGCCGAGCGGAGGCTCGGTCGCTTCGAGCTCGCGGATCGAGGTACGATCTTCCTCGATGAGATCGGGGAGATCCCGGTCGGGACTCAGGTGAAGCTTCTCAGGGTTCTGGAGGAGCGAGAGTTCATGCGCGTCGGCGGGACGTCGCCGATCAAGGTGGACGTTCGCGTCATCGCCGCGACCAATCGGCCGCTGCGCGAGCAGGTGGAGCAGGGAAGCTTTCGCACCGACCTCTTTTACCGGCTCAACGTTCTCCGCGTTCACCTTCCGCCGCTCCGCGATCGGCGAGAGGACATTCCGATTCTCGTCCGGCACTTCATAAAGGACTACTCGAAGCAGCACGATCGGGCCTTTCATGGGATCGGCGCCGATGCGATGCAGATCCTCGTCGAGTACCCGTGGCCGGGCAATGTGCGCGAGCTAAGGAACCTCATCGAGAGCATGGTCGTGCTTTCGCCCGGGCACGAGATCCATCCACAGGATTTGCCCAGACAAATTCGTGAGGGTGGGTCGCGCTATCTGCCCGTGCACGTCGGGCCGATACTGAGAGGCGAGGGGAACGGTGCCGCTGGCCGCGAATTGGAGTTCATCGTGCGAAGCCTCATCGAGCTCAAGCTGCAGGTGGAGGAGCTCCGTCGGCGATTCGACCACGAGCGCGATGATGGTTCCCCACGACGCGACGGCTGGATCGGCGACGTGCAGCCTGCATCGATCGGTGCAAGCGGGAGCGTTGCGACCGTGCGTGCCCCCGCGATCGAGCCACGCGATCAACCGCCGCCGCCAAACGTGGTGACCGTTTTGCCCGGCACCAAAATGTCCGAGGTCGAGCGTGCCGTAATCGAGGCGGCGCTGAAGGAGACGAAGGGGAATCGCCGACGCGCAGCGGAACTGCTCGACATCGGGGAACGAACCCTGTATCGGAAGATCAAGGAGTACCGCGTGCCGGAGCACGAGTACTCGGTTGATTGATTGGCCGTTGGTCGCGATGCCGTCACGCGATGGTGACGCAGGTCGCAATCGCTTGATTAATGCCCCTATTCTCCGCATATTGGCCCGCCTGCCATTAGCCGAGTGGTCGACGCTGACCGAGCGCGGTGTCCCAGCAGCATTCATTGAAAAAAGTCTCGCGCACCACCTCGTCAGCGGTGGAGCTTGCTAGTGTCTACCCGAGTCGCAACGCCTGTGTCGTTACCTGAATCGTCGTTCATTGCCGGCAGCGTTCTTCCCATTCAACGCGCGGAAGAGTTGCTGGCAACGTTGCCTGGCGTCATCTCGGCGCGTATCGTCGCGAGTGGAACGGGGGCGGTCGAGGAGATCCACATCCTGACGACGGATGAGGTGACGCCAAAGCAGACGGTGCGAAACGTCGAGAGCGCATTGATTGCGCATCTGGGCATGCGCGTGAGCCACAAAAAGATCAGCGTAGCGACATCGAGCGAAGGCCGCGCGGTGCCTCACGCGCCGCCCGCGGCGAAAGCCGAAGCGCCCGCCGCGATTCGTCCTGACAAATCGGAGCAAGCGAAGACGATGGC
>DATBBP010000298.1:0-1812 GCA_036270935.1 Gemmatimonadaceae bacterium | reverse complement strand
CTCCCGGGTTTCGCGTGGAAGAAAGTCCTTGTCGGCGAGAGCGAAGAAACGGTCGTCACCCGTCGTCCCTTCGAGGTCGTCGGCGTATCTCGTTAGGCCCCGCGCGATGCGCCCCGGTCCGCCGTTGTACGCGGCTGCCGCAAGGTAAAGCGAGCCAAGTTGTTCCCTCAGTCCCTTGATGAAGCCGACGGCAGCCGTCGTGGAGCGCACCGGATCGCGACGCTCGTCTACCCACCAGTCGACCCGCATTCCCATGTCGCGCGCGGTCGATGCCATGAACTGCCACATTCCCACCGCTGCGGCGCGCGAGTACGCGTTCGGATCAAAACCGCTCTCGATGAGAGCGAGATAGTACATGTCCTCGGGAAGGCCGCCCGCACGCATCTTCGCTCGAATCATCGGCTCGTATCGACTGCCCTCTTCTAGCTGCGCGATGATGTGATCCCGCGCGGAGCCGCTGAAAACGCGCAGATAGTGCTCGACGCGCGAGGTCGTCTCGTACGAATGCACGTCGATGTCCCACGACGGTCCCTCACGACCCGATGAGTCAGAGCTCGCGGCACTCTTGGCCGTCGTGGTGCCGCTGTCGCCAAATACCTCAGCCGCGCGCTGACTCACTTCCGACGCACTCACCTTGGCGCTATCGGCTGTCATGGGCGCGGCCGTTCTGACCGGGTCGGATCGAGGTGCGGTGTCGCCGGCGGCGGTGACTTGCGCCGTGGTGGCGCCACTAGCGGAAGTGGAGATTGTCGTAGGCGCGGGAGCCACGGCGGGCGCCGGTGCGTGGGCACAGGCGGCCACTAAAGCCGCTATCGACATCGATATCGTTTTCTTCACTAATCTTCTCCTCGCCGGCGAAGGCAATGAGCAACCAGCTCCGCGCACGAAAATGCCGCCCCTCACTGAATCGGGCGGCCAACCACAACCGCGCTGGTCAAGACGTTATCATCGAAACTTGCTTCGGTCTACCTAACCGCTCGCGATCGCGACAAAGCGCATAGGATCAGACAACGCGGGAACCCCAAAGGATCACCGCGTGGCGAGGTAATTCCCCAGCAATCGATTGGTCGCGTTCAGAACGGCGAGCGCGGCGCCCCTCGGCATGTCTTCGTCGGCAAGGTAGCAACCGACCAGGCGCGTCCCAGCGGAATCTCGGACGGCAATCGAAACGATCACGAGGTTCGAATCGAAGGCGCGGATATGCTTCACGCCGATGAGCTCGAATGAAAGAGAGCCTTCGGCGAATTCCTCGAGTGCGCGGAGCGCTGCCTCTGCTGCCATTCGCAGATCGCCTAGGGGACTCGATTGTCCCGCGGAGCGCCCGAACCACCGCTGGCCTTCGTACTCGAGCTCCACATTGATCGAGACGTGACCTGACGGCGAGCGCGTGAAGGAGAACTCGCTGAAGCGCAGTCGCTCTCGTCTGAACGAGCTCTGTGGGCCTGGCTCGGGTAGGCCGCCCGGGTCGGTCCTAGGAAGCGACATGAATGCGCGAGGTGAGAGGCGATTTAGGGAGTGCGGTCTCCATGTATGACACGAGCGAACATGCGAGTTGGCAACGACGTCTTCTGCTTGTAACCGCCGTCACGGAGGCTCTATCTTGAGCGCATGTCTCTCCTCGCGGTCATCGCAATTTCGAGCCAAATGTCGAGCGCGCTGCTTTCGCCGCGCGTCGCTGCGACGATCGACGATTCGCTGCGGACACACATCGAGAATCGCATTGGTCGAGTGACCGGCGCGACCGTCGGCGTCGCGTTTCGCGACCTCTCGAACGGAGACACGTTGTACATAGGCGCGGACGAGCGATTTCAC
>DATBBP010000297.1:0-2767 GCA_036270935.1 Gemmatimonadaceae bacterium | reverse complement strand
CCTTCGCAATCGATCACGCCGTCGTCCGGGACGAGTGAACCCGCGGCACAGAGCAGCAGCGTGGTTTTGCCAGCGCCCTCTGGTCCGACGAGCGCGACGACCTCGCCCCGTTTGACGTCGAGCTGCACCTCGTGCAGCGCGCGCGCTGTCGCCGTGCATCCAGTCAATCCCGCGCGATATGTCTTGCTCAGCGCGAAAACACGAACGACGTACTGCCTATTCACCGCGACTCCTTACAACGTTAGGCGAATGACTAACTCGGTGTGCATGCATCGCACAACCGTTCGCGCTCCTCCGACATCATCTTAGTGCGAGTCCGTGCTGCCGAGGCCGGAAGCCCGGGTCAGCGCTGCGATCGCGACGCCGAGAGCCGATCGCCTCGCGCCGCCGCGCCAAAGCGTCTCCGATGAAATTCATCGATCGCATCGACAATGGGCGCCGGGTCGAACCGAACCGGATCGGTGGCAGGCAGCTCCGTTTCATCGATCACGCGATCGATCGCCGCGTGGGCTTCGCTTTCGCTCAGATCGTAGGTATTGAGCGCGACCGCAATCACGGGCGCCGGGCGCAGTGGAGCGGCGGCTGCCTCCTGTATTTCGATGAACTCGGCGAGCGGAGGAATCTTGACCCACGGATGGTTGTTGATCGCGGTGCGCGACGGCTGCGCGCACATGACCATTGCGTGCGGTAGAGATCCGTGTAGCAACCCGTACGTCACGCCGGAGTAGCTCGGATGAATGATCGAGCCCTGTCCCTCGACGAGAACGATGTCGGCATCTTTGGCCGCCTGAAGCGTGAGGCGCTCGGCGGCACCGGCGATGAAATCCGCGATCACGGCGTCGACGGAAATTCCCCAGCCCTCGACGAGAATGCCTGTTTGCCCCGTCGCCGCAAAGGCGACGCGCATGCCGCGCTCGCGCATGGCATCTCGTAGCTGAAGCTGTGTCGTCATCTTCCCGATGTTGCAATCGGTGCCGACGGTGAGGATTACCGTAGCCCGATCGTCGAGCTCGCGTACACGCCCACGCGCCACGTCGAGATCGTTAGGCGAGCGTCGCAGATCGTGGATCGTTACGCCGGCGTCGCGAGCGCGTGACGCGAATTCGGCGTCGTCACCAAGCAGGGTGTGAAGGCCGCTCCAGATTTCCAGCCGGTGCTCGATCGCGTCGAGGATCAGCGACCGCCAACTCGACGGCAATTGGCCACCCGGCGGTGCGATGCCGATCAAGAGTGCGTTCGGCTTCCGCGCCAACCCCTCGGCGAGCGACGCGACGACCGGGATCGCGCCGCCAAAGCCGAGAACCTCCTCCGCCGTCTGCCCCGCGCGCGTCGAGTCGATGACGGCGACGACATTCTCGGGGGTGTACCGGATGCACGCGTTGGCGGTCTTCGACCGAAGGGGGCTGAACGCTCCTTCGGCGAGGATGAGAAAACGTGAATTCATTTCGTGATGTGTCGTCCGTTCGTCGTGGTATGCTCGGCGATGGATACGACGTCGATCGGCTGTCCGGCAGGAACGAGGACGCCGCCGCCCGGCGCGGGTAGCCGAAGCACGAGTGGCCGTTCGCGCGTCGTGCGGCGGAAGCCCTGCCCCTCGTAAATGCGAGTGATGAGGATACGCCGCACGATGACCATCACCATCGCGAGGGTCGGAAGCGCGACGATCAAGCCGATGCCGCCGAGTAGCTGCCCCATGATCAGCACCGACATGATCGTCAGCACAGGAGGCAGATCCACCTTCTTCGACATCGCGTACGGCGAGACGATGTTCCCCTCGATCAGGTGCACGACGACGCCGACGCCGAGAACGGCGAGCGCGCGGATGCCGCCATTTGGGGTGTTGAGAACGAAGAGCGCCGGCAACGTCGTCGACAGCAGCGTCCCGAAGAAGGGGATGATGGCGACGAGGCCAGTGAAGATCCCGAACGTCAGCGCGAACGGGACATTGAGGATGTAGAGAAAGATCGCGGTCAGCGCGGCGAGAAACGCCATGACGAGGAGCTGGCCGACGATGTACGAGCGGAGCGTGTCGCCGAGATCGCCCAGCAGGTCACGAACCAGATCGCGATGGATCGGCGGAAAGAGCGCGATGAGCCACTCGCGATACAGCGCCGGGTGGAGCGACAGGTAGATGGCAATGACCGAGATCGAGAAGATGCTAATCGCGCCCTGCACGACGCTCAGCACTCGCGTCGGTATCGTCGCGAAGGTGCCGGAAACTTCGTTGTAGACGGCGCCGAGGATCTTGTGCTGACCCGGTGGCCAGAACTCGCGGAGCGCCGGAACCCGGCTGATCGTGCGCTCGAGGCTATCCTCCCAACCGGTGATGTAGTTCGGCAGCACTTTGATGAGCGCCTGCGTCTGCGAGATCACCGGTGGCACGAGGATGTAGAAGATCGCGACGACGCCGGCGAGACTCAGCAGCAGCGACGTCAGGAAGGCGAACCGTTCGGGAAAGTGCCACCGCCGCTCGAACCATCCGGCGACCGCGCGCAGATACAGCGACAGCAACACGCCGATGAACAGCAGGATGAGAACTTGCGCAACCCTGGCAAACAGCCACAGTCCCAGAACCGTGAGGACCGTGGCCGTCAGAATTGGCGCGAATTTGAACCGTCGTCCTGAATCGTTGCTCAACTTCCCTTTTTCTCGCTCTCGATGTCGTCGTCGATTTCGGCGTGTACCGTTTCCTCGTCGTGCTTCGCGTTACCACCGCCGATCTGCCGCGGAGCCTGCGCGGGCGCGGCCGGTGGAAGCATTCCCATCT
>DATBBP010000296.1:0-6312 GCA_036270935.1 Gemmatimonadaceae bacterium | reverse complement strand
ACGTGCCGATCATCGGTGGCGAGCAGATGTATCAGGCGCTTCGTTCGCTCGGTGTACCGACCGAGCTCGTGATTTATCCGGGTCAGTTTCACGGCCTTACGCTGCCGACGTATCGCAGGGATCGGCTCGAGCGTTTTCTCGCGTGGTACGACAAGTACCTGAAAACCACAACAACGGTTCAGGCGGGCGCCGCGAAGGCAAAATAGCTGAGGACTAAACTCTAATCTCGCATCGCAGGGACCGGCCGCTTCCGGTCCCTGTGACCTTTTCACGATTCGCAAGGTCGCCGGCATCTCGACCGCGCGCACTAATCTCGGCTCGTCGATTGCAAAAGACTGCTCCTTCGCACGGCCCTGATGACCAACGCGGAGGAACTGTATGACGAAATTGGGATTCGGACTGGCACTGACGTTCTTGCCCGCTCTGTTGGCGGCACAGGCCGACTCGTCGCGCATGCATGTCGATACAACGCGAGCTCGGCACGAGCGCACATCGGCTGGTCAAATCGGACGGCCATCGACCCGAAATCACGGACTGACTCCCGACCAAACCAAGCAGCTACAAGTATCGCTTCGTCAGGCGAGTTGCGATCCCGGCCCTGTGGACGGTCGTTGGGGGCCGCGGACGCGGCAGGCGATGAACTGCGTGCGGCAGAAGAACAGCATCAGCGGGAACAACCCCAACGATGTTTTCCGTTCGCTTAACTTGACCTTCACGACCCGCGACAGTCTGAGTGGTCGGGCGGCTCGAGGCATGCATGGCGTCCGCGGCGACACGTCGATGCGTCGTTCGATGCGTGACTCGCTGCGCCGGCCGATGCGAGACACGCTGCGCAAGCCCCCGACGACGCGCAAAGACACCACGCCGAAGCAGTAGCTCAGAGCTGGCGTCGCAGAAGCGTGAGTGCGACACCGTCGCGATAGAAGTCCGGTACGCGCGCTTCTTCGTTGAAACCCTCGGAGGCGAGAAGCGCGCGAAGCTGGCCCATCGCCGGATCGTCAGGCAATTCGGCGACAACGAGGCGCGCGCCGTCGCCACGCGCTTCATCGAGTACGGCCCGGACAATTCGCTGACCGACGTCCTCGGCACTGACGCTCGGCGCGAGCGCCGCCGCGTGAAGCTTCTGCACACCCATCGTCCCCGGAACGGCGCCGAAGAGGACGAGCGCCGCGACCGTTCCGTCCCGCTCGATCACGAGTGCGCGATGCTCGTCGTCGTGGCCAGCTCCCACCTCGGCCAGCTGCAGCACTTCCATTGCCCGATCGATGTACGGCGTGACGCCGAGCGCGCCCATGAGCAGCACACGCGCTGCGACATGATCATCGGGCGAGAGCATACGTGGCGCGGTTGCGAAGTACCCTGTCATGCTCCGCGGATAAGAGGCAGCTCTAGATATGAAGAGCGCGGCCGAGTGCCGCCAGCGCGGCCTCCTTCGTGGATTCGGATAAGGTCGGGTGGGCGTGCACCGTAATTCCGATGTCGTCCGCCGACGCGCGGTACTCGAAGCCGAGGACCACTTCGGCGACAAGCTCGGAAACGTTCGGCCCAACGAGATGTGCGCCAATGAGCTCGTCGGTGCGTGCGTCCGCAATGAGTTTCACGAAACCGGCGTTCTCGCCCATAGTGCGCGCACGACCATTGGCGCTAAACGGGAATTTGCCAACGCGATACTCGCGTCCACTCTCCTTCACTTCCCGCTCCGTGAGCCCGACGGCGGCAATCTCGGGCCATGTGTAGACGACGTTCGGGATGGACTTGTAGTGCATGTGAACGTTCTGTCCAGCGATTACCTCCGCGGCCACTACGCCCTCGTCCTCGGCTGCGTGCGCCAACATCGGACCCGGAACGCAGTCACCGATCGCGTAAACGTTAGGCACTCCGGTTCGCATCTGGTCGTCGACGAGGATCTCGCCGCGTTTGCCGAGATTGAGACCGAGCGCCACCGCATCCAATCCACCGAGCGACGCTTTGCGCCCGATGGCAACGAGCGCGTAATCGCCCTCGAGAGTCTCCTTCGAGCCGTCCTTCTCGAGGTCGACGAGGACGCGATCGCCGTCGCGTCGCCCGCCGACGACGCGAGTGCCGGTGCGGAGATCGAGGCCCTGTCGCTTGAAGACACGGTCGCATTCCTTCACGACGTCTTCATCCATGCCTGGCAGAATTGTTGGCATCAGCTCGACGACAGTGACTTTGGCACCGAGTCGTCGCCAGACGGAGCCGAGTTCGAGGCCGATGACGCCGCCGCCGATGACGATGAGGTGTCGCGGAACGCGAAGGATGGTGAGCGCGCCGATGTTCGAGAGGATCCGCTCTTCGTCGAATTTGAGGAAGGGGAGCTCGATTGGTACGGAGCCAGTTGCAATGATGACGTTTTTCGCGGCGTAGGCAGCGATACTGTCTCTCGGGGGGGGGCCCCCCGCCGCTGCGGTTGGCGCGACCGTCACCTCGAGCCCTTTCTCCGTCCGCCGTAGCGATCCCTTTCCCTTTGCCCAAGTGATCTTGTTTTTCTTGAACAAAAACTCGATCCCGCGCGTGTTCTGTCCAACCACCTCGTCCTTACGTCTTAGCATGGTCACGAGATCGAGTGACAATGCCGCCGGGTCGATTTTTATGCCGTGCTCGGCGGCGTGCTGGCGCGCGAACTCGTAATGTTCAGACGACGTCAGCAGTGCCTTCGACGGAATACACCCAACGTTCACGCACGTCCCGCCCAACGTCTTGTCCATCTCGACGCAGACCGTGGACAGCCCAAGCTGCGCGGCCCGAATCGCCGCCACGTACCCGCCAGGACCGCCGCCGATGATGACGACGTCAGCAGGAGTAAGTTCAGTTGCCATTGTTCATCTCGTTCCATTCTTGGTCGAGCTTCATGCCCACCCGACGTGAAAGGTAAAGAGTCGAGGAAGGCTGATCGCTGGCTGTCGAGCGCCGTTAGGCGTGGTCATTGGTGATTGGTTGTTGGTGATTGGCTGCAGGTGAAAAAGGAAGCCGGCGAGCACAGCTCGCCGGCTCCATCAGTTGACCAGCCACAAAGCACCAATCACCAACTACTCTACGAGCATCGTCGCGGGATCCTCCATCAATTCCTTTATCCGAACCAGGAAGAGGACCGCCTGCTGGCCGTCGATGACGCGGTGATCGTATGAGAGTGCGACGTACATCATCGGCCGAATCTCGACGTTGCCCGCGAGGGCGACTGGGCGCTGCTGTATCTTGTGGAGCCCGAGAATGCCGACCTGAGGAAAATTGAGAATGGGCGTCGACACGAGCGAGCCAAAGACTCCGCCATTCGTGATTGTGAACGTACCGCCCGTGAGATCTTCCATCGTCAGCTTGCCATCGCGCGCCTTCTGTGCGACAGCGGAAATATCGCGCGCAATATCGAGCAGCCCTTTGCTATCCGCGTCCTTTATGCTCGGAACAACGAGACCCGCGTCGGACGCGACTGCGATTCCCATGTTCACGTAGTGCTTGTAGACGATCGAGTCGCCGTCAATCTGGGCGTTCACAACGGGGTACGTCTTGAGCGCGAGGCACGTCGCCTTCACGAAGAACGGCATCACCGAGAGCTTGACGCCGTGCTCCTTCTCGATGCGTTCCTTGATCCGAGCACGCAGCGCCTCGACGGCGCTCATATCGATCTCGTTGAACGTCGTTAGGTGTGCGGTTGCGTGTTGCGACTCGAGCAGATGCTCGGCGATTCGCTTCCGGCGCGTCGACATCTTCTCGCGCGTCTCACGAGCGCCCGTCGGCGGCGGCGCTGGCCGAGCAGGTGGTGCGAACGGCGGTGCAGTGGCCGTGCTCGCGGGCGGTGCAGCGGGTGTCGACGCGCGCGGCGCGGTCGGCGCCCCGCCAGCGCGCGACTGATCGATCACGTCAGCCTTGCTCACGACGCCACCGCGACCGGTGCCCGTCACGCCAGCCAGATCGACCCTCTGTTGCGCGGCGAGACGCTCTGCGGCCGGCGACGCGCGCACTTCGCTCTTCGCCGGCTCTGCCGCTTTCGGAGATGGCGCCGGTACTGCAACTGGTGCCGCCGTCGGCGGCGGAGTCGGAGCGGCGAGGCGCGGGCCGGTTGCGCTCACAGCTGCCGTTGCCGGCTCGCGCTTCGGCGCTGGCGTCGCTGCGCTTTCGTCGATCTCGCCGAGCAGGTCGTCGACCTTTACGACGTCGCCTTCGGCGTGCAGTCGCTTCGTCAAGACACCACGGCTCATCGCGGGAACTTCGACCGTGATCTTGTCCGTCTCGAGTTCGACAAGCGTATCGCCGGGCGAAACCTGATCGCCCTCCTTCTTCATCCACCGCGAGACGGTTGCTTCGACGATCGATTCACCGAGCGGAGGCACCTTGATTGATGTCATCGCCTGAGGAGCGCTACGCCGACCATCGAGCCGTGTGCCGGCGAAAGGTTAATATGCGTTTGACAGATTGACCCTGAATATAACGGTGCCCATTTCGTGAAAGGCCTGACGATTTCCGCTCACGGCGGCCTGGACCAGCTTGCAGTGCGCGACGATTTGCCAATGCCGCAGCTCCAGCGAGCGACCGACGTGCGCGTGCGGATTCGCGCCGCGGCGCTCAATCATCTCGATCTGTTCGTCGTTCGCGGTCTTCCTGGTGTCACCATCACGCCGGCGTGGGTTCTCGGCGCCGACGGAACGGGAATCATCGACGCTGTTGGCGACGATGTTCGCGGAGTGAAGGTCGGCGACTCCATTGTGATCAATCCGGGAATCAGCGATCGCACATGTGAGTATTGTCTCGACGGCCAGCAGTCGTTGTGCGTTCGATTCGGGATTCTTGGCGAACATCTTCCCGGTACGATCGCCGAGCATGTGGTCGTGCCGGCGGCGAATGTCCGCGCAATACCGGCCTCGATTCCAGCCGATGTCGCTGCCGCGTTCACACTGGCGACGCTGACTGCATGGCGCATGGTGACAACGCGCGCAGGGGTCCAGGCAGGAGACGAGGTACTGATTTGGGGAATCGGCGGCGGTGTCGCCATCGCTGCGCTTCAGATCTGCAAGTATTTGGGCGCGCACGTATGGGTGACGTCGAGTAATGACACGAAGCTGGAGCGCGCGAGGGCGTTGGGTGCGGACGAGACGATCAATCACGCGAAGACGGACGTCGCGAAGCTCATTCGCGATCGCACAAAGAAGCGTGGCGTGGACGTCGTCGTTGACGACGTCGGCATCGCGACTTGGAAGCAGTCGCTGCTCGCCCTCGGTCGGCGCGGGCGACTCGTGACTTGCGGCGCGACCAGCGGTCCGATGGTCGAAACGGATGTCCGGCGCCTTTTCTGGAGTCAATGGTCAATCCTTGGATCGACCATGGGAAACGACGAAGAGTTCGACGCTATCGTCGCGCAATTCCGATCCGGTAAGCTCTATCCGCCGGTGGATTGCGTGTATCCACTCGCTGAGTCCCGGGCTGCATACGAGCGCCTCGAGGCCGGCCGGCAGTTCGGAAAAGTAGTGATCGAACTAGGGGTCTAGGGGCTTGGGGAATAGGGCCTAGAGATGGAAAGGGCGCGTTATTCGGCCGACGAGGAATCAGCTATTCGTCAAGCTGTCGCGGCGGGCGAAACGCCCCACTGCCCGCGGGACGGTGCGGCGATGACGGCGCGGTCGATTGGCGGAGGGTCGTTCGGACTTGGATATGCCCGCCGACGTGAATGGCTCATCTGTCCAGAGTGCCGCCGCAGTGTAATCTTCGATCAGAGGCGCGGCACTCGGAACTGAGCCTGCTTCTCGCTCGAAGCAGTTCAATCATACGTGAAGTCGCGCGCGCTGCCGCTCCTTTCTCGTTATAAAATCGTTCCTTCCTGCTCATCTTTTCGGTCGGTCTCTTCGTGCAGCTCCCGCAAGCAACTGACACGCTGGATTTCGGCAACCGCCTGCAGACCAGCTTTTCGCAGGTTTTCGGGCAGCTCGCGCTGCCCTTGTTAGGCGCGCTGGTCATTCTCTTCGCCGGTTATCTCCTGGCGAAGGTACTGGAGAAGCTCACCGAGCGACTCCTTCGTCGCATTCGGCTCAACTACCTCCTCGAGCGGGGCGGCGTCACACAGGCGGTGGAGCGCTCGGGAACGCACGTCAATCCGACGCGCGTGATATCGAATCTCGTGTTCTGGCTTGTGATGTTCACGGTGATTCTGCTCGCCGCAAACGCGTTAGGCTTGCAGTCGCTGGCGAACGTTGTGTCGACACTCGTGAGTTACATTCCGAGCGTCATCGCCGCGATCGTCATCGTACTCGTCGGCATCGTGCTCGGTGGATTCGTCGGTGGACTGATCCAGGCGTCGGCCGGCGG
>DATBBP010000295.1:0-2224 GCA_036270935.1 Gemmatimonadaceae bacterium | reverse complement strand
GAGCTCGTGCACGAAGATCACGAGCCCGAAGACGAGTATGGGCGCCAGTATCGCTAACATCGGAATCGATCCCTCACGTGGCGACGCGCCGCCTCATCAGCGGCGATGATGGCGTCGCGCGAATCACCATTCTCCGATCCGAGCGCTTCGAGTGCCGATTCGATCGCGCGCGGAATGTCGGCGAATCCAATCCGTCCCTCGAGAAAAAACGAAACGGCTTCTTCATTGGACGCATTGAAGACTGCCGGCGCAGCGCCACCAGTGCGACCGGCAGCGACGCCCAACGCCAACGCGGGGAAATCGTTGACACGGACGCGCTCGAAGGTCATCGGGGAAAGCTCGACTGGGTCGAAGGGCGGTACACCGGTATCGGCTACCCGTTCGGGGTGCGTCAGCGCATAGAGGACGGGCAACTCCATATTGGGAACGCCTAGCTGAGCTAGTACGCTGCCGTCGACGAACTCGACGAACGAGTGCACGACACTTTGGGGATGAACAACGACATCGATCTGATCGAACGCTAGACCAAACAGATAATGTGCCTCGATGACCTCGAGGGCCTTATTCGCAAGAGTCGCACTGTCGATGGTGATCTTTCGTCCCATGCGCCACGTGGGATGCTGGAGTGCCTCGGCGAGCGTCGCACGCTCGATCTGCTCCGGTGTCCAATGCCGAAAGGGTCCGCCCGACGCCGTGAGGATCGCCCGCCTCACGTCCACGCCGGAGCGTCCCGTGATGCACTGGAGAATAGCACTGTGCTCGCTGTCGACAGGCACGAGCTCGCCTTTCCCGCGCTCGCGCGCGGTCTGAACGAGATGGCCGGCCATAACGAGCGTTTCCTTGTTCGCGAGCGCGACGCGCTTGCCGTGCTCGAGGGCAGCGAGCGTTGCGTCGAGACCCGCCGCACCAACCACGGCATTGATCACGATGTCGACGTCGTCGCGCGTCGCCGCCGCGATGAGGCAGTCGCGGCCGCACTGCCACGCGCCGTGATCGATCGCGCCATTGTTCACGAGCCCCACGAACGCGGGCTGGAATTCCGCTTCCTGCTCGCGGAGCAGCGCCGCGTTATTGAACGCGGTGAGCGCGGAAACCTCGAATCGCTCCCTCTGCCGGCTAAGGACTCTTAGCGCGGTCGTGCCGATCGAGCCGGTCGATCCGAGAATCGCGACGCGCCGTTTCGTCATCGCGGCGGCGCCCAAACGAGCAACATGGTGAACAGCACATAGGCCACGGGCAGCACGAAGAGCAGACTGTCGAATCGATCGAGGACGCCGCCGTGCCCGGGGATGATGTGTGAGCTGTCCTTCATGCCTGCCTCACGCTTGAGCAGCGACTCAGCCAAGTCACCAATTTGGGCCGCGACGCTCACGAGCAGTGCAAAGACAAAGATTCCTCCGCGCACGAAGGCGAGCTGCGTCGCCGGCGTCAAGATGAAGCGCGTGTAGAGCCAGCCAACGAGCACCGTTGCGGCGAGCCCGCCCACGGCGCCCGCGACCGTTTTCCCTGGGCTTACGGACGGCATCAGCTTTCGTTTCCCAAATGCGCGGCCGACGAAGAACGCGCCGATGTCCGAGGCCCAGGTGAGGAGCACTGGCAGCAGGAGCAGCAGCCCACCCGCGGCGACGGCAATGCCGCCTAACGGCACACGCACCGAATCGATCACGTATTCGTGGTACCGGATGGCGTAGCCAAAGCTGAGCATTCCGCCGGTGTACATGACACCGAACACGGTCGACGCAGCCGCGCCGAGCGGCTTCCCGTTTACGCCGCGAATGAATATCGCGAGAGCAAGAATGGCGAGTACGATGACCGCCATTGCCGAGAGCGGCAGCTCGAAGAGACGGAGATACCGCGCGTGCACGAAGAGCGGTACGACCCCCGCCAATGGAATCCCGACATCCTCCATCGGCGTTAGGCCGGACCCGCGTGCGATCCGAAAGAACTCCCAGGCCGCGAGCGCCGAGAGGATCGCGAGCAAGGCGGCCAGTGAGGCGCCACCGGCAAACACGATGACCACGCCCAGCGGCGCGGCAATGACACCGACCAGTACGCGCCGCGTCAGCTCCGACACGAGACCTCTGGCGTCGCGCGCGGCACGGCTTGAGCCGGTGCGGAGCTCAGACTTCCATGATCTCGGCCTCTTTGGCCTTGATCAAGTCGTCGATCTTGTGGATGTAGTCGTCGTGCACCTTCTGCAGATCCTTTTCGGCGTGCTTGACGT
>DATBBP010000294.1:0-5807 GCA_036270935.1 Gemmatimonadaceae bacterium | reverse complement strand
ATCGACCGAGATCGTCGTCGTGGCCGTATCGATCGTCGACGAGGCGAAGCCGATTTGCCGGTTCCCTTGCATGACGGCGTAATAGACGGCACCGGGAGACACGCGCAGTGCCGCTTCCGCGAGACGCTCGGTGTTGGGCCGGAAGTACTCGCGCCTAACGAGGAACCCGAGCCCGCCGACCCACAGGAGCAACACGAGTAGGGCCGCCAGCGCACGCGGCTTCGTGAAACGGCGACGCGCGATCATAGTCCGCTGCGCGCGACCGCAGCCGAGAGAGCCCGCTCTTCCTCAGCCGTCTCGGCGACGAGCGTGATTGTTTCCGGGTACCGTGCCCCGAGAAGGTGCTGAGCAATCACACCGAGCATGATCCTGGCGCTCTCGTCGATCTCGAGGTTTCCGGCGCCAAGTCCGAACGGTGTGATAGCGACGTGCTTGATCTGCCAGGATTCGACGCGCTGAAATGCACTCACGAGCGCGCGCCGCACGGAGTGCGACGTCACGCGCTCGGTGCGGCTCATCACGACCGCGCTCACGAGAAGCTGTGCGGACAGCGCTCCCGCGGCGGTGACGACCGCTGCACCGACGGGCAGTGGCTCCTGGAGGCGAATCTGATCGTGCAATTGCGTCCCCGCGGCGAGCTCGAGTCGCCGGAGCAGCGGCGTCGTCGCACCGAGATCTTCGTTCACCGGCCGGACGATTGCCTCTCCGTCGAAGAACGCGAGATCATCAATGCAGACTCGGATCACCGTCGTTGGGCTTCTCGGGCTCTCTGGTATGCGGCCGTGGCTTCGGCCGGCCGCCCTAGCTTGTCGAGGACGATTCCTACGCCCTTCAGGGCACGGTAATTCGTCGGTTGGAGCTTTGCCGCCTCTTCGTATGACGCCAACGCGAGCTTGCTCTGGTCGGTCTGGTTGTACGCTTCGCCGAGGTAATAGTGCCCTTGCGGGTTGGAGGGATCGAGCTCCACGGCACGTTGCAGCGGTTCGATCGCCTCGCGCCAACGCGCCTTCTTACAGAACAACATGCCGAGGTTGAACAAGACTTCGGCACTGTCCGCGTCGATCTTCGTCGCGCGCCTCAGGTCCGTTTCGGCCTGTTCGTAGCGCTGCAGCGACATCTGCATCGCCGCTCGGTCGCAAAGCAGCGAAACGTCGTCGGGCTGCGCGTCGATTGCTCGTCCGATCTCACCAACCGCGCCGATCAAATCGCCATTTTGCCCGAGAACGCCCGCCAGCCCGCGGCGCGCCGAGACGTCATCCGGATGACGTGTGATGTAGGCACGGTAAGCGCTCGCCGCCTCCATGAGAGCACCGTTTCTCGCAAGCTCGGCAGCACGTGCGAGTGGGTTGGCGTCTTGCTCCACGAGAGCGATTGGCGCCTTGATCGGTACGTCAGCGAGTGGCGCAGCCATCGGCGGGCTCGTTCGTTCGTTCTCAAACGATGTCTGCTCGCTGGACTGCTGCACACTCTCCGGCTCGCGTCTTTGCTCGGACTGTCCCGCGGGGTTCTTCGACTGCTTCATCCTCACGCCAAAGCCAAAGAAGTCTCGCCGTTGATCCAATCGAGGTACTTGCCTAACCCTGCCGTCACCGGCAACGCGAGCAGCTCCGGCACTTTGTACGGGTGCAACTCTCCAAATGCGTTCTGCAATGACTCGAGGCGTGCGGATCGCGTTTTGAGGAGCACCACGACTTCGCTCTCGTCAGCGATCTGGCTTTGCCAGCGATAAAGCGACCGCGAACGGGGCAGCAATGTGCCGCATGCGATGAGTCGTCGCTCGAGCAAGGTTCGTACGAGCTTCACTGCCTCATCTTCGGAGGCGACGGTCGTGAGAACGACGATGGCGTCGGTGTGGGACACGGAAGCAATAGGTGATAGGTGCTAGGTGCTAGGATGCTTGAGCAGAAGCGGAGCCGCTAGCACCTAGAACCTAGCACCTGTCACCTCGTTCCCTTGTCTCGCTTGCGTCCCCGCCACAGCTTTCCCTGGCTATGGCAGAAGACGCACTGATCATTCGCGGCGCGCGCGAGCACAATCTTCGGAACATCGACGTCAGGATTCCGCGCGATCGCCTGACCGTGATCACCGGCCTGTCCGGTTCGGGAAAGTCCTCACTCGCGTTCGATACGATTTACGCAGAGGGTCAGCGCCGATACGTCGAATCGCTGTCGGCCTACGCGCGCCAGTTCCTCGGGCTGATGGAAAAGCCCGACGTCGACTCGATCGAAGGGCTGTCGCCGGCGATCTCCATCGAGCAGAAGACCGCGGGTCACAATCCGCGATCGACGGTTGGAACCGTCACCGAGATCTACGATTACTTGCGTCTGCTGTATGCCCGCGTTGGAACGCCGCATTGCCCCAATTGCGGGCGGCCGGTTCAGCGACAGAGTGCCGGCCAGATCGCGGACATCATTCTCACGTGGCCACCGGGCGCGCGCATCGAAGTCAGAGCGCCGCTCGTTCAGGGTCGTAAGGGCGAGTTCCGTGAGCTTTTTGAGACAGTTCGCAAGCAAGGATTCATTCGAGCTTACGTCGATGGCGACCTAATCGAAGTCTCCGATCCGCCAAAGCTCAATCGCCGGCAGAACCACACGATCGAAGTCGTGGTCGACCGGCTGATAGTGCGCGCCGAAGATCGCGGACGACTTGCAGACTCACTAGAGACTGCACTCAAGCTCGCGGATGGACTGGTGCAAGTGAGCCGAGCCGACGACGAGCACGTCGAGCTGTTCTCAGAACGCTATGGTTGTCCAACCTGCGGCATCTCCCTGCCGGAGCTGGAGCCGCGTCACTTCTCGTTCAATTCGCCATTTGGCGCCTGTCCCGCGTGTGGAGGATTGGGCACTCGGCGTCGCGTGAGCGAGGAGCTCATCCTTGGGGATCCGCGCATCTCGATTTTGGAGGGCGTGATCATTCCGTGGGGTGAGCCCCAGGGTTACCTGCGCAAGATCGTACTGCCGGCGATTGCGCGAGCCCTCAAATTCGATCTCAATGCGCCGTGGGGTCAGCTGCCGAAGAGCGTGCGCGACACGATCCTCGGCGGCGATGGCGGCAAGAAGAAGGGTGAGTTCGAGTGGGAGGGCGTGCTCGCCAACATCGAGCGTCGTTATGCAGAGACGGACTCGGATAGAATCCGTTCCGAGCTCGAGGCCTATATGGTCGTCGTGCCGTGCGCCGAGTGTGGCGGACGCCGGCTCAAGCGCGAAGCGCTCGCGGTGACCGTGGCGAACCGAAATATCGGTGAGCTGACGGAGCTTCCTGTCACTGAGGCGTTGGAGTTCTTCGAGCAGGTGCCGGTGCGCGGCAACGGGCGACCAGGCATCGATCCCGAGATCGCCGGTCCGATTCTCAAGGAAGTGCGAGAGCGGCTTCGCTTTCTCGTCGACGTCGGGTTAGACTACCTGACGTTAGGCAGGGCGGCCGAATCGCTGTCCGGCGGCGAAGCGCAACGAATCCGACTCGCGACGCAGATCGGCTCGCGACTCGTCGGCGTGCTGTACATCCTCGACGAGCCATCCATTGGGTTACATCAGCGCGACAATGCGCGATTGATAGCAACCCTCGAGCAACTTCGGGATCTCGGGAATACCGTCATCGTCGTCGAGCACGACGAGGAAACGATGCGCGCCGCGGATTACATCATCGACCTCGGCCCGGGAGCGGGGAAGCACGGCGGAGAAGTGATCGCCGTAGGGACCATCCGCGACATCACCCAGAACTCGAGCTCGATCACGGGCAAGTATCTGAGCGGTGAGATGGAGATTCGGACCCCGAGCGGTCGGCGCTCGATCGATGCGCGGCGCGTGGTTCGTGTCGAAGGCGCGCGCGAGCACAACTTGCGAAACCTCGACGTCGAGGTGCCGTTAGGCGTGTTCGTCGCTGTCACGGGCGTCTCCGGCTCGGGGAAGTCGACGTTGATCGAGGACATTCTTCACCGATCGCTGGCGCGGCACTTCTATCGCGCGCGGGTGATTCCCGGCGCGCACCGGCGCATCACGGGACTCGAGCACATCGACAAGGTCATCGACATCGATCAGAGTCCGATTGGCAGAACACCGAGATCGAATCCGGCGACGTACACGGGACTCTTCACGCCGATCCGGGAGCTGTTCGCCGAATTGCCGGAAGCGAAGATTCGCGGCTACGGTCCGGGTCGATTCTCCTTCAATGTGAAGGGCGGACGATGCGAGGCGTGTCAGGGCGACGGCCTCGTGAAGATCGAGATGCACTTTCTGCCCGACGTCTACGTCCCGTGCGAAGTCTGCAAGGGAAAGCGCTACAATAGAGAGACACTCGAGGTGCGATTCCGCGGGAAGAGCATCGCGGATGTCCTGGAGCTCACGGTCGAGGACGCGCTGCACTTTTTCGAGAATCAGCCGCGCATTCGTCAAAAGTTGGAGACGGTGAACGATGTCGGCCTCGGCTACATCCACCTTGGCCAGAGCGCGACGACGCTCTCGGGCGGTGAGGCGCAACGCGTCAAGCTCGCGACCGAACTGTCGAAACGTGACACCGGCCGAACGCTCTACATCCTCGACGAGCCAACGACGGGACTACACTTCGAGGATGTGCGACTGTTACTCGATGTATTGCATCGACTCGTCGATCGAGGGAACACGGTGCTCGTGATCGAGCACAATCTCGATGTGATCAAGACGGCGGATTGGATCATCGATCTCGGACCGGAGGGCGGGACGCGCGGCGGCACGGTTGTCGCCGCGGGAACGCCAGAAGACGTCGCGGCGATTGCGGAGAGTCATACGGGGCACTACTTGAGACCACTACTCGAGCGCAAGCGTCATTCGAGGCGCGAGCTTTCGGCCATCGGTCAAGGCTGACATGTCATCCTGAGCGAAGCGAAGGATCTAGCGTCCGTTATCGACAGCATGCTACTAACAGCGATAGCAGATCCTTCGTCCCTTCGCTCCTCTGGATGACATCAACGCTATGGTCAGCCTCCTCGACATCATCGGACCCGTGATGGTCGGTCCCTCCAGCTCGCATACGGCTGGAGCGTGCCGTATTGGATTACTCGCGCGCTGTCTCGTCGGCGGCACGCCCGAGCGGGCGCGCATCGAGCTTCACGGCTCGTTCGCGCGCACGGGCGAAGGCCACGGTACGGACAAAGCGATCGTCGGCGGGCTGATGGGCTTTCGGCCGGACGATGAGCGTTTGCGAACGTCGCTCGAGATCGCCGAGCGCGAAGGGCTCGACTACCAATTCGAGAAGACGAAGCTCGGCGAAGAGGGCGTGGTGCATCCGAATACGGCGCGGATCTCCGTCGAGCGCGCCGATCGCAAGTCGGTGATGGTCGGATCGTCGTTAGGTGCTGGCCGCGTGCTCGTCACCGAAATCGACGGCTATCCCGTCGAGGTGACAGGCAACTATCACACGATCGTGCTCGTCGCCGAGGACATTCCCGGATCGGTTGCCCGGATCGCGGGCATTCTTGCCGACCATCACATCAATATCGCGACGCTGCGCCTAACGAGAAAAGAGCGCGGCGGCGACGCGTTCATGGTCATCGAGACCGACGACGTCCCGGACGAGAGAGTGAGAGATGAAATCCGTGCGCTGTCGTGGGTGAAGTGGGCGTTCCGGCTGGATAAAGTCTCGGCATGATGGCCACTTTGGGTTCTTCAGGGAATCTCGGGAATCGCGCGACATCGGGAAAACTGGGCCGCTGATAGCGCTGACACGGCGCTGACATCGCTGACGATCTCCTCGGCATCGAGGCCTTCACGCACCAGGTCAGATTGTTGCCTTGTGAAGTGCGTCGGCGAGACCGCCAGCTGAAGTCCGCATGG
>DATBBP010000293.1:0-1701 GCA_036270935.1 Gemmatimonadaceae bacterium | reverse complement strand
CCGGAGCGAGCATCGCCGCGCGATGTCCCTCCGAGCTGATCTCTGCCGCTTTCTTGAGCAGCGCGATCTCCGACGGACTCTTTTTCGCGCGCAGCTGATCGACGTCCGAGTGGGCATCGCGCACGATGAGACCCGCATGACGGGCCGCGAGCCCGCGCGCGAACTCGCGGCCGCGCGTCAGGGAATCGGCGCGCGAAAAGTCCGCGTCCTCGAAATCGTCCAGCGTATAGAATGGCAGGCCCGTCGACGCGAGCGAGTCCGCAACCGCGCGAAGCGCGCCGAACGATCGCCCGTTCAGCCCATGAACCTTCTTCACGTCGGCCGAGTCGGGCCGCCAGCCGTAATAGAAGGCACGGCGCGGATCGGCGGGTGTGAGAAAGAGCGTCGATGAACCGACACCCTTCCGGACCACCATCACGAGTGCCGCGTCCGGATCGTCGAAGTTTGTGAGATAGTGGAACGCCGGCAATTGATGAAACGTGCCGAAGTCGTTGATCGGCGTTCGTCCGCCAAACGCGATTACCACACCGCTGTCGATCCGTTTCGCGAGCGAATCGCGCCGCGCGGCGAATTCTCGCTCGGGAACCTGTGCTGCCGCCACAGTCGCGACGCAGAGCGCGACAAGAACCAGTGCTTTCATTTTCCCTCCACTCACGGCGTCGTCTTCGTTTCCGGCAGCAAAATGAACCGCGCATAGTTCGCCGTGTCGAGGTACTTCTTCGCCGCGTCCTGGATCTGGGCCGGCGTGAGCGCTCGGATCATGGCGTCGTACGGATCGAGCAGACCGTTGATGTCCTCACCCGACTGCGTCCGCGCGAGCAAATTGCCGAGCCAGTAGCTGTTTTGCTTGAGATCGACCTCGCGGCCGCGCTTGAGCTCCTCTCGCACCTTGTCGACGTCCGACGCCGGCGGTCCGTGCGTCTTGAGTGAGTCGATGAGCGTGAAGACGCTCTTCGACAGTTTCTCCACATTCTCCGGCGACGAATTGAACTGAATGGAGATGGAGTACTGTTGGCGCGGCGTGCGAACGCACGTGCCGCCCGCGGACGGGCTGTAGGTGCCACCAAGCTGCTCCCGCAATGCGTCGTTGAGTTGGATCTGCAGCACTTCGATCATCGCACGGATCGCGAAGCGCGTCTCCGGTGCGTACTGGCATGATCCCGTGAAGTCGATGATCGTATTCGCCTTCGGCTCGACACCCTTGTGAACGATGCGCTCCACCACACCGGTGGGCGGATGTCCGCTGTTGTCTTTGAACGCTTCCTTTCTTCCGAGGGACGGCAGCGACGCGATGTAGCGCTCGACGAGCGGCTTGAGCGTGATGGTGTCGATGTTGCCGACGAACACGAACGTGAAGTCGCTCGCGTCCGCGAAGCGGTCCTTGTAGATGGCGAGCGATTTCTCCGGATTCACTTCCGCGAACGTCGCCGCAGTGATCGGGCGCGAGCGGAAGTTGTGCTGCGACATCGTGACGGCCACGGTGTCACCGAAGACCTCGTCGGGATCCGACCCGCGGTTCGCGAGGTACGGACCGACTTGATTTTTGAACGCCTGGAAGGCGTTGAGATCGAGCCGCGGCGCCGTGAAATCGAGATAGATGAGCTGGAACATCGTCTCGAGATCCTTGGGCGATGCCTGGCCGCTCACGCCTTCGCTCGTTTCGCCGATGCTCGCGCTCGCCGACGCGACCTTACCTGTGAG
>DATBBP010000292.1:0-2718 GCA_036270935.1 Gemmatimonadaceae bacterium | reverse complement strand
CATACCGTAGATGGGAGAAGCCTTGTCCGTGCGCGCTGCCGGATTCACGACGTCGTTAGCGCCGATGACGAGTGCGACATCCGCACGATCGAAATCGCCATTGATCTCGTCCATATCGTACAGCTTGTCGTACGGGATGTTCGCTTCCGCGAGCAAAACGTTCATGTGGCCGGGCATCCGTCCGGCCACGGGGTGGACCGCGAATTTTACCTCGCCGCCGCGCCCCTCTATGAGTTCCGCGAGCTCCCGCACCTGGTGCTGCGCCTGCGCCACGGCCATACCATAACCGGGAATCACGATCACCAACTGCGCGTACGCCAGCTGCACTGCCGCGTCCTCGACGCCGGTCGAGCGAACGCTCAACCCCTCCGCCGTCTTGGCTCCCGTTGTGACCTGCGACCCAAACGCACCGAACAACACATTGGTGAACGAGCGATTCATCGCCTTGCTCATCAGCACCGACAGGATGAATCCCGAAGACCCGTCGAGCGAGCCGCTGATGATCAGGATTACGTTGCCGATCGCGAATCCCGTCGCGCAGGAGGCGAGGCCCGAGTAGGAATTCAGCAGTGCGACGACGACGGGCATGTCGGCGCCGCCGATGGGCATCACGAGAAGAATTCCGAAAGCGAATGCCAACGCGATCAGCGCGTAGAACAGCGACTGCTGCTCGGGGTGCACGACGAGCATCGCGAAGAGTGCGAGCATGCCCAGAAACACCAGCGCGTTGACGAGATTCTGGCCGCGGTACGTCAACGGCCGCGACGTGATGAGCTCCTGGAGCTTGCCGGCGGCGACGAGCGTGCCCCCGACCGTGATCATGCCTAACAGCACTTCGATCCCCAGTGCGGCCATGATCGGCCGCGGGATCCCTTCGCCATTTGTTATGCGAGTGTTGTATTCGGCGATACCGACGAGAGCTGCCGCGAGGGCGCTGAACGTCAGCGAGAGCGCAATCCGCTGCGGCATCGCTGTCATCGGCACCCACATGCCGAGCGGATATCCGATCACGACGCCGAGGACGAGCCCACCCGCGATCCACCGGTAGTCCACGATCTGATGGCTCACGAGGGTGCCGATGACCGCGAACAGCATTCCTGCCGCGGCGAGCAGCATGCCATGCCGCGCCCGGTCTGGTCGCGTTAGGCTGCGGAGCCCGAGAATGAACAGGACCGACGCCGTGAGATACGAGCCTTGAATGAAGTAGTCGCGCATTGCGCCCGAGGCGGTGCCGGTCAGTGCGCTGTTGGCGGCGCCGCGGCGGCGCCCTCGCGCTTCGCTACACCGGTGTCGCGCTTGAACATGCGCAACATCCGGTCGGTAATCAGAAAGCCGCCGATGATGTTCGACGTCGCGGCCACGACGGCGATGAATCCCAGAACGGTCGCGACCCGGCTTTGGGCCGAGCCCGCGGCGATCAATGATCCCACGAGCGAGATACCGGAAATCGCATTGGTTGCTGCCATCAATGGAGTGTGCAACAGCGACGGTACCTTCGAGATCACCATGTATCCCGTGAAGGCCGCGAGCACGAACACGTACAACTCGAGAAGAAGCATTGCCTGGTCGGTTGAGAGAATTCTTACTTCAGCACCTTACCCTGATGGACCATCAGCATTGCACCGGTGATCTCGTCCGCCGGATCGAGCAGGAGCGCGCCGTCCTTCACGAGATGCTGGAGCAACGCGAGGATGTTGCGCCCGAACATCTGACTGGCGTGATAGGGAACACTGCTCGGCAGGTTCACTGGTCCCATGATCGCGACATCGCTGACGTGCACGGTCTCACCGGGCTTCGAAAGCTCGCAATTGCCGCCCGATTCGACGGCCAGATCAACGATCACCGCGCCCGCACGCATCGTCTTCACCATGTCACTCGTGATCAGCGTTGGCGCCGGACGGCCAGGAATCTGCGCCGTCGTGATCACGAGATCGACGTCCTTGATATGTCCAGCAATTGCACCGAGCGTCCGCTGCTGCTCTTCGTTCGTCTGCGCCCGAGCGTATCCACCTGCCGCCTCCGCCGACGCGCTCACTAACTCCGTCGCGACGAAAGTCGCTCCGAGGCTCTGCACCTGTTCGCGTGCCGCGGGACGTACGTCGAAGGCCGACACGACGCCACCGAGGCGCCTCGCCGTCGCAATTGCCTGTAAACCCGACACACCCGCGCCGATCACGAACACGCGAGCGGGCGAGATGTTGCCCGCCGCCGTCGTGAGCATCGGCAGAAATTTCCCCAACTCCGCAGCGCCAAGCAGCACCGCTTTGTAACCGGCGACGGTACTCTGCGACGACAGTACATCCATCGATTGCGCGCGCGTGATTCGAGGAACCAGCTCCAACGCCAGCGCGTTGACGCTTCGTTTCGCCAGCGCGGCCGCTACCTCCTGGTGCTTGCCCGGACGCATCAGTGAGATGACTGATGTGCCCTCGCTCATCTGGCCGATCTCATCGGCTGTAGGCGGTTGCACCTTCACGACGACTTGTGTGCTCGACAGGGCCGAGCCCGCGTCGGGGACGATCTTCGCGCCGACCGCAGTGTAGGCGTCGTCGCGAAATCCAGCGTGTTGGCCGGCGCCCGCTTGCACTGCTACCTCGAGACCCGACTTCACCAAGCGGCCCGCACTATCCGGCGGTAGCGCCACTCGCAGTTCGCGAGAAGCGGTTTCAGTTGGAACGCTGATTCGCATGCTGGCGGGTGAAACGAGGCGTGGGGCGC
>DATBBP010000291.1:0-6105 GCA_036270935.1 Gemmatimonadaceae bacterium | reverse complement strand
GAAGGTCACAGGTTCGAATCCTGTCGCGCGCGCCTTGAGGCTGTGCAGTCCCTCCCGCCTCGTGCACGGGACGACTGGGACGCCCGCGGCGATGACTCGCAGTGGAACCTCGCTCTGAGCGCCGCACATGTTGGTCCGAGGCTTGCCCAGCCCAACTGTGAATCCCCGATCTCGATCAGGTATCGCAGGCTTTTATGCCGCGTCGCACAAGCTGGAGAGACCTCGTTATCGGTCTCATTTCACTCGCCATAGTCGCTGGCGTTGGACTCGTCGTGCTCGTGTTCGCGCGCGTCGGCACATTGCACGGGGCCACCTTCCCTCTGTTCGCTGTCACCGACGAGGCACGCGGGATCATCCACAACTCCGAAGTCTGGCTCGGCGGCCAGAAGGTGGGCGTCGTCAAGGACGTCCGCTTCCTGCCGCCGAGTGCTTCGGACTCGAATCGCGTGCTGATCGACATGGACATTCTCTCGAGCGCGCGTCAAGGAATCCGGCTCAACTCCAGCGCGCAGGTTCGGTCGGGTGGAACACTCATTGGCGCACCAGTGGTCTCCCTCTCGATCGGGACGAGCGAAGCGCGCGTCGTAAGGCCACTCGACACCATTCGCGCGCTGCCGCAACCCGATCTCGAGAACGTCACCTCTGAGTTCGCCATTGCCTCACGACAGTTTCCCGAAATCATCAACAACGTCAAACTCCTCAATCAGGAGCTGCACGGCGTACAAGGTACAATCGGGGCGTTTACGACCGAGCACGGCAGCAGCCAGCTCCAGCGCGCACAATATCGTGCCGGGCGCGTCGCCTCGAGATTCTCACAATCAACGGGGACAATCGGTCTGGCGCTGCATCAGCCCTCCCTGACCGATCGCGCGAGGCGGGCGATGGCGCAGGCCGATTCCATACGTACACTCATCGGTAGTCCGACCACCTCGTACGGCCGCTTTCGCCGAGACTCCACGCTCGCTCGTGAAGTCGCCGACGTTCGCAACGAGCTCGACATCGTACGCGCGCGGATGATGTCACCGAATGGAACGATCGGCCGGATTCGCACCGACTCCACCCTCCTCCAAGCGGTTGCGAACACGCAGCGTGAGATGACGCTCATCATGACCGACATTCAGCGACGCCCACTCCGTTACATTCATTTCTGATCGGGCTCGGCGCCCTTGACCCTCCCGATTGGCGCCGATAGCTTCGCATGACTTTCGCCCCCGCCCCCAGACCCGCCGCAGAAGGCGGCGCACCGCTATGCGGTGCCGGTTCACTCGCCCTCTCGCACCGAATCGCGCGCGCCCTTCCGCGACGACTCCTGCGTCAGCCGCACCAGGCCCCCAAGCGCACCATGCGCACACCGCGCGAGGCATGCTCCCGTCGCCGATTTCGTCCGTGAACATCGCTGAGTTGAAGCGCAAGTCTCCCTCGGAGCTCGGCGAGCTCGCCGACACGCTCGGAGCAGAGAACGACTCGGGACTACGCAAGCAGGATCTGATCTTCCGCATCGAGCAACGTTTGCTCGATCGCGGCGAGACGCTCACCGGCGAAGGTGTTCTCGAGGTGTTGCCGGAAGGATATGGCTTCCTGCGTAGCCAGGATTGGAACTACCTCTACGGACCCGACGACATCTACGTCTCACCCTCGCAGATCAAGCGATTCGATCTTCGTACCGGAGATACGGTGCGTGGCCAGGTGCGTCCGCCGAAGGAATGGGAACGCTACCTCGCGTTGTTGAAAGTCGAATCGATCAACGGCGACGAGCCCGAGCGAGCAAAGTCGCGCATTCCGTTCGACAACCTGCGACCGAAGTATCCGGAAGGGAGACTTCGCCTCGAAACGACAGACGGCGACTTGAGCATGCGAGTTGTCGATCTCATCGCACCGATCGGAAAAGGGCAGCGAGGTTTGATCGTATCGCCCCCGCGCGCGGGCAAAACGATTCTTCTGCAGAAGATCGCCAACGCGATTCGAGAGAATCAGCCTGAGGTCGCGCTGATTGTGCTGCTCATCGACGAACGGCCGGAGGAAGTCACCGACTTTCACGCGAACGTGAACGCGGAGATCATCAGCTCGACCTTCGACGAGCCGCCGGATCGGCATGTGCAGGTCGCCGACATGGTGATCGAGAAGGCGAAGCGACTCGTCGAGCACGGCAAGGACGTGGTCATCCTGCTCGATTCACTCACGCGCCTCGCGCGCGCGCACAACGTCGTCATCAAGAACTCGGGAAAGATTCTGTCCGGCGGCGTCGATTCGAAAGCACTCGAGAAGCCGAAGCGATTCTTCGGTGCGGCGCGGAATACGGAAGAAGGCGGCTCGCTCACCATCGTGGCGACGGCGCTCGTCGACACGGGGTCGCGCATGGACGAGGTGATTTTCGAAGAGTTCAAAGGCACCGGCAACATGGAGCTAATTCTCGACCGCAAAATCGCGGACCGTCGCGTGTTCCCGGCCATCGACATCAACAGATCGGGCACGCGTCGCGAGGAGCTGCTCTTGAACCAGGAGGAGCTGAATCGGGTGTACTTGCTCCGAAACTTCCTGTCCGACATGCCTGAGACCGACGCCATTGAGTTTCTGCTCAAGCAAATGGCCCGGTCGCGCAACAACCGAGAATTCTTCCAGCAGATGGTACAGGGCACGTGATGCCCCGCGGCTGCGCCGCGTGTCGATCGATCGCTCCATCACATCTACATTTCGTTTTGTGAGCCGTGACCGTGGTCGGCTGCTGGCCGTCGATTATGGCGAGCGCCGTATTGGGCTCGCGATCAGCGATCCGATGGGCATCATTGCTTCGCCTGCTGGATTCATCGCGCGGCGTGCGGGGAAGCGTCCACCGGTCGCGGAGATCATTCGGCGAGCGACGGCACTCGAAGCGCGTGGGTTCGTCGTGGGATTGCCGCTCGACGAGAATGGGGAGGACACGGATCGGGCGACGGAAGTGCGGCGCTTCGCTGAAAATTTGCAGCGCCGAACCGGGTTGCCTGTCGAGTTGATCGATGAGCGGTACAGCACGGCGGCGGCGCTCCGAGCAATACGCGAGATGGGCGGCTCGACGCGACAGCGAAAAGGAGAGGTCGATGCACTTGCCGCAACCATCCTGTTGCAACAGGCACTCGCTCGTGGAGGCTGACGCACGTGGCGCTGCTGCGTGGCATCGACGCTACGCGCGATGGACAATCGCGATTGCGATCGCCGCGTCCGCTTGTGGCCGGGCCAATGGCAAACCGGTACGCGTGACGATTCCCGCGGGATCGTCGTTAGGCACCGCCGCCGACTCGCTGGCTCGTGCCGGTGTCATCGGCTCCGCGCGACTTTTTCGCATGTATGCGCTCATTCGCCGCGACGATCGTGACATCAAGACGGGCACGTACCTGCTCCGTCGAAACAGCGGATACTCTCTGACGCTGGATGCGATTCGTGGTGGCAAGGGAATGGTGCACACGGTGACCATCCCCGAGGGGTACTCGTTGTCGCAGATCATTCCGCTGTTCGCGACGAAGCTCGCGATCGCGGCCGAGTCGCTCCAGGCGGCAGTTCGCGACACCGCGTTTCTCCATCAACTGGGCATTCCCACGGAAACCGTCGAGGGATACGTGTTTCCCGACACGTACATTTTTCCCGCACAAACGAGTGCCCACACGGCGATCGCGATGGGGATTCGACGTTTCGAGCAAGTGTGGCAACCCGAGTGGACGATGCGTCTCGATACACTAGAGTTGTCACGTCATGATGTGATGACGTTGGCATCCATCGTCGAGAAGGAGGCCCGCATACCTGAGGAGCGTCCCGTCATTGCCGCCGTGTACATGAATCGGCTCCGCGACCACATGCTGCTTCAGGCGGATCCGACCGTGCAGTACGCGCTCGGCGAGCACCAGAATCGGGTGCTGTACAAGCATCTCGAGGTCGAGTCCGCGTACAACACGTACAAGCATCCCGGCCTGCCGCCCGGGCCGGTGGCGTCGCCCGGCCGCGCGAGCATTCTTGCCGCACTCTATCCAGCGAATGTGCCTTACAAGTACTTCGTCGCGCTTCCAGACGGGCACCATGAGTTCCGGAGCGACTTTGCAAGTCACGAAACCGCGCGCCGGCTGGCTCGCCGCGCGTGGGATTCGCTGACCACGGCTGCGAAGCACGACTCCGGTCCTGGCGACAGCGCGCATCGTCGCCCACGTGCTCGTTGAGGACGAGCATGGTACCCACGTCCGACGCGCTGCGATTGATTGCGATCACAGATAATCTGCGCGATGGCGTCGACGGATTGGTCCTTCGCGCTCGGGCGGCTCGACGCGGCGGAGCCACGATGATTCAGCTCCGTCTGCCTGACGAGGGTGCGCACACGATCGCCGCCGTTGCGCGAGCACTCGTCACCGCTCTCGACATTCCGATCGTCGTCCACGGCCGCGTCGACGCCGCGCTCGCGGCGGGGGCGGCGGGTGTTCACCTCGGCGTGCGCGATTTCTCGAGTGCTGATGCTCGCCGCATTGCCGGAGAGCACTTCCTCATCGGCAGATCAGCGGCGAACGAGACTGACTTGCAGCACGCGACCGGCGCCGATTACGTCGCCGTCGGCCCCGTCTTCCCCGCCAACGATCGCCGGCCAAGTGCCGTGCTCGGGATTAGTGAATTCGAACGTCTGGCTCGAACGACCGCCATGCCAGCCGTAGCGATCGGCGGCATCACGTCGGCGACGGCTGGTGACGCAGTGCGCGCGGGTGCGTGCGGTGTCGCGTTGATCAGTGGGATCTTTGGGTCGCCAGATCCTGAGAAGGCCGCTCGCGCGCTTCGTTCCGCCATCGGAACATGACGTCGGGCGTGTCCGACTCACGTTCGCCACGTCGTCGTTCGTGCCGGCTCTTCCGCGGTTCCCGGTGAAAGGCGCGTTCCTGCGCGACGATCTGCTCGAACACGGGCGGCAAGAGCATCAAATCGACGAGCTCCGGATCGAACTGCGTGCCGCGACCAGACGCGATGATGCCGGCGGCGTACTTGGCGCCGCGCCCATCTCGATAGCGCCGATGGTGCGTGATCGCGTCGAACGTATCCGCGAGCATAACGATTCGCGCGGAGAGCGGAATACGATCGCCGCGTATTCCCTTCGGGTATCCGGTGCCGTCCCACCGTTCATGGTGTGCAAGGACTCCCTCGGCGAGGTCGGGATAAAACGGTGTGAGCGGCGCGAGCACTTCGGCGCCGCGCTTCGGATGTGTGAAGATGGCGCGCCACTCTTCGGGGCTGAGGTGTGTCTCCTCATGGATGATGTCGAAGAGCGCCTCGTGAATCTTTCCGATGTCGTGAAAGAGCGCGACGTGCTCGACGATCTTTGTCGTATGCTCGTCGAGCTGCAGTGCGTCCGCGATGACGAGGGCGTAGGCGGCGACCCGGCGCACGTGGGCGCCGGTCTGAGAATCGTTGGCGTCGATCGCATTCAGCAGCGCTTCCATGTTCGCGGCGGCAAATCGCTCTGCTGCCGCGCGACGATGTCGTTCGCGCATGAGGAAGGCACCGGTGAAAATCCCGGCAGCGATGGCGATGGTCGAGCGCATGGAGCATCCCAGAGGCAAGATTCGTACATCGCCGAGGCGTTGGTACAAAAACGACGAACGCCCTCGCACCGAGCGCGAAGGCGTTGTCGAATGAGAAGCCGGCGGTGGCCTACTCTCCCGCGCTCTCTCGAGCGGAGTACCATCGGCGCTGTAGGGCTTAACGACCGTGTTCGGAATGGGAACGGGTGTGGCCCCTACGCTCTAACCGCCAGCAATTCTATGAGAAAAAGTGAGCGACAAGGTAGACGTGAGTGTGCCGCCTAACGCGGTGCACTCATCTTATGCGTGCTCTGCGAGTTTTGATTTTCGAGTAGTCAAGCCACACGGGCGATTAGGACCGCTGCGCTTGGAGTGGTTTGCACCACGTCCACGGGCGGCCTATCGACGGGATGGTCTCTCCCGGCCCTTCAGTGCTCCCGAGGGAGCAGGGACGATTCATCTTGGGGCGTGCTTCCCACTTAGATGCATTCAGCGGTTATCACAGCCGACCATCGCTACCCGGCGTTGCACCTGGCGGTGCAACCGGGACACGAGCGGGTCGTCCGACTCGGTCCTCTCGTAC
>DATBBP010000290.1:0-4619 GCA_036270935.1 Gemmatimonadaceae bacterium | reverse complement strand
GCGCGATCCATTCGGCTACCGCGTAGCCGTGTCGCGGCCCCCAACTCAGCGCTTTGAGTATGAGCACATCGAGCGTGCCGCGAACGACGCCACCATCGGGATCGAGCATGCATTACCCCTCTGAATTAGAGGGGAGTATATAGCGCGGACCGGAACCGCGAAAGAGAAGGATAGAACGCTGACGACCTGGGCACTTGTCCGTGCCGCAGCACCCCGTCACAATCATGATCGAACACATTGCCTGACGGAGATTCCATGACCCGACACTTCGGCGACATCTCGCGCCGCGACGCACTCAAGATCGGCGCCGGCGTTGGACTCGCGATGACGCTCGGCCGGCTCGACGCCTTGGCGGAAACGCAGCAATCCACGCTCATTCAGAAGCCGATCCCCTCGAGCGGCGAGAAGATTCCTGTCGTCGGCATGGGGACCGCTCGCTACTTCGACGCCATCACGCCCGAGTTGCGCGATGTGATCAAGCGCTTCCCTCAGCTCGGCGGCAAGGTGGTCGATTTGTCGCCCTCATACAGCAACGCCGAAAGCGTCGTCGGCGACATTATCGCCGAGTTGAAAAATCGGCCGAGCTACTTCCTCGCTACGAAGGTCACGAGCCCTGGGACCGATCGCGAGTCGGGCACGCGGCAGCTCGAGGAGTCGATGCGTCGGCTGCACACCGACAAGATCGACTTGATGCAGATCCACAATCTCGTCGGCGTCGAGCAGCGGCTGCCCCTGATTCGAGAATGGAAACAGGCCGGCCGTTTTCGCTACATCGGCATCACCACGAGCTTCCCTCGTCAATACGACGCCTTCGAGAAACTGATGCGTGAGCAAACGCTCGACTTCGTGCAGGTCGATTACTCGATCGACGAGCGCGCGGTCGAGCAGCGCATCCTCCCGCTCGCCATCGATCGCGGGATGGCGGTGCTGGTGAACTCGCCCTTCCGTCGTGGTCGCAGCTTCGAACGCGTAAAGGACAAGCCGATTCCCTCGTGGGCGGCTGAGCTCGAGGTAACGAGCTGGGCACAGCTTTTCCTCAAGTATCTCGCGTCACACCCGGCGGTGACGTGTGTCATCCCGGGAACCGAGCGGGTGCAATTCCTCGTCGACAACATGGTCGCGACACATGGTCGTCTGCCGGATGCGGCGCTACGGAAGCGAATCGAGCAATACTACGACGGATTGACCGCGTAGACGCTGGACGGTGGACGGTAGACGGTAGACGGTAGATGGTCGACCGTCGACCGTCGACCGTCTACCCAATTCTTACACATCCCTGCCGCCGCGCGAACGCCTTCGCGTCTAGATTTCAGCGACTCTTACTCCATCTCATGAAGACGCTTTCGTCACTGGCAATACTCGTTGTTGCCGTCGCTGCGTGTACGACGCCGAAGACCGTTGCGGCGCCCGGGCCTGCGCCAGCTCCGGTCACGGCGCCGAGGGCGACGCCGGCCGCGGTACCGCCGACCGAGCCGCAGAAAAATTGGCAACTTCTCGACGAAGCTGCCGACGGTGTACCCGGTATCAGCTCCGAGCGCGCGTTGCACGAGTTGCTCGCCGGTAAGCAACCGAGGCAGACGGTCCTCGTCGCAGTCATCGATGGCGGCATCGACACGGCACATGTGGATCTCCGCGCGAATCTCTGGACGAATCCGAAGGAGATCGCCGGCAATGGCAAGGACGACGACAACAACGGCTACGTCGACGACCTGCATGGCTGGAACTTCATCGGCGGCAAAGATGGCAAGGATGTGCACTACGACACCTTCGAAGTGACGCGGCTCTACGGCTGGTGTACGAGCACGGGTCCGAGTCCCGGGCCGGTGTCGCCTGACGAGAAGAGCAAGTGCGACGACATCAAGCGTGAGTTCGAGAAGACGAAAGGCGAGACGCAGGAGAACTTGCAGCAGTTCACGCAGATCGAAGGCATTCTCGAACAAACGCTTCCTCTTCTTCGTCAGGCAGCCGGAACGGACTCGCTGACGAAGGCGAATGTGTCGGCGATTCAGCCGGCGAACGCGAACATCGAGCGCGCGAAGATGATCTACCTGCGTCTCGCCGCGGAGGGCATCTCGCCGAAGGACGTCGCCGAAGCGAAGACCGAGTACGAGTCGCGCCTGCAGTACGGTCTCAATCCGGCGTACAACGCACGTGCGATTGTTGGCGACGATTACAGCAACGACGCGCAGCGCGGCTACGGCAACTTCGACGTGATGGGTCCCGACGCCAAGCATGGGACGCACGTCGCCGGGATCATCGGCGCGGTTCGAGACGCCACCGCCGGTGTCGGCGGCATCGCACCCTCGGTGAAGGTGATGATGGTACGTGCGGTGCCGGATGGCGACGAGCGCGACAAAGACATCGCCAACGCGATTCGTTATGCAGTCGACAACGGCGCGAAGGTCATCAACATGAGTTTCGGAAAGGCGTTCTCTCCGCAGAAGGCCGTCGTCGACTCCGCGGTTCGCTACGCCGACGCGCATGGTGTGCTGATGGTGCACGCGGCGGGCAACGACGCCGAGAATTCGGACCAAAAGCCAAGCTTCCCGACGCCTAACTACATCGGCGGCGGCCGCGCGCAGAACTGGATCGAGGTTGGCGCGTCATCGTGGAAATCGGGCGACGCACTCGTCGCGCCGTTCTCGAATTACGGAAAGACCCTCGTCGACGTCTTCGCGCCAGGAGTCGACATTCTTTCGACCGTGCCCGGTGGCTACGAGCGGGATAGCGGCACGAGCATGGCATCGCCGGTCGTGGCCGGCCTCGCCGCGCTCCTGATGGACTACTTCCCGAATCTCACGGCGGCCGACGTCAAGCGCATCATTCTCGCGTCGGCGGCGCGCCACACCGATCAGGCCGTGCAGAAACCGGGTGGCGGTGCCGCGCGGTTCGGCGATCTCTCGGCGACTGGCGGGGTCGTGAATGCGTACAACGCGGTGAAGATGGCGCAGGAGCAGGCGGGCGTTCGGCCGTAGAAGTGGCGAGTGACGAGAAGATAAGGACTGCCGCACGCACGCGCGGCCTTCCGAATTACGCGCCACACGTCAGGCGGCCTTGCGCCTCACCCGCCACCGCATCGCCCGCAGCACCACGGCGGAGACATACGAACCTCGCTCCGCGTTAGGCGCCGGCACTTGCTTCAACCACGGATACGCCGAGAGTCGCAGTGCGAGCGCGATCGAGAAGAGCGCTCCATACGCCGCCGTCGGACCGTAGCGCGCGTCGAGAACATTGAGCAGGGCACCGCTCAGCATCGGCGCGAGGCCGGCGGCGAGGCCGAACGCAACGCTGTACACCACGAACGCACGAATGCGCTCGCCGCCGACGCCCGCGGTCCGGACGAGCGTCATGCTCACCGTAATATTCCAGCCGCTGTTGCAGATCCCGTAGAGTAGATACCCGATGAAAAGAAAGGCGGGATGCACAAACATCGCCGCGAGCCACCATATCGGATCCAGCGCGAGCCCTGCGAACGCGATCGACATCAGGCCCTTGCCGCCGAACCGATCGCCGAGGCGACCCCACGACTTCGCGCCGACGATTCCGCCGCCGACCGCGATCGCGCTGAGCAGCATGATCGCGCCGACGGATACGCCGAGGTGGCCAATCGCCAGCGCCTCGCCTTGGCGGGTCGAGAAGCCGATCGCGAAGCCCCAAGCGAGCGCGAATCGCACGAGCCGCCATTGCTCCGGCGTGCGCGGAAGCACGATCCATGTGCGCTGCGGCGTCAGTGCGGCGTTAGGCGTCGTCGGCGTCGGCAGGCATGGCCCGGGTCCCTGGACGAGTGCGATCCTCCGTGCGCGCGCCCGGACGCGTGCGAGCGGCGCGGTAATCAGCAGGTGCACACCAACACCGCCGGCGATCGCAAGTGCACGCGCGATATGCGCCGGGACGCCAAGTCGCTCACTGGCGTCGAGCGCGATGGATGCGCCTATGCCTAACGCCAGCCCCGCTACCGAAGCCCATTTGCTCTTGATGGCGGTGTACTGCCCGTACGTGTCCGGCGTCGTCGCCTCGCTGTGAAGCGAGGCCATGCTTCCGTCGTAGAGCTGCTGTCCAATGACGCCGATCGCGAAGCCGACGAGGAAACCAGGGAGCGTCAACGCGCCCGGTCGAGCAATGCCGAACAGCGCTGCAATGAGAAAGCCGCTCCGCTCGAGCCATGTCGCAACGAAGGCGACGCGTCCCGCGGCCTGGCGCCGTAGCAGCTCGGGCATCGCGAGGTGCATGAGTCGCGCGGCGTACGGCAGCGCGGCGAGCGTTGCGATCGTGAAGTGTCCGCCGCCCAGCGCGAGCGCCAGCCCAGCGAACATCGCACCGCTGGCCAGCACGCGCGCGCCGCTGCAGAATATGGCTTCGTAATACCCCGGGTGCCGTTCGCTGCGCTCGACTGTCACGAAGATTTGACGATCGAGGCTCCGCGTCAGGCACATAGCGTGGCGCGTGGCGCGTGGCGCGTGGCGAGTGGCGAGTGGCGAGTGGCGAGTGGCGAGTGGCGAGTGGCGAGTGGCGAGTGGCGAGTGGCGAGTGGCGCGTGGCGCGTGGCGCGCGGCGAGTGGCGAGTGGCGAGTGGCGAGTGGCGAGTGGCGAGTGGCGAGTGGCGAGTGGCGAGTGGCGAG
>DATBBP010000289.1:0-3187 GCA_036270935.1 Gemmatimonadaceae bacterium | reverse complement strand
CCACTGATGCAGGCCTCGGTTCGCCTGCGTCCACCTTCCCAAATATCCTGGTGAAATCGCCCGGCGGTTTTGCCGCCGGAGGTGGAGGCGGGGGCGGAGCCGCCGCTGCTTGCCGCTCTGGCGCGTGTTCGATTCTGGGCGCCATTACCGGAGGAGCGGCCGGTGTTTCCACTTTACTGAACGCCCGAGTGAAATCCCCAGGCGTGTGTGGGGCTATCTTGACCGGCGGCGGTGTTGGCGGCGCGGCAACGGGCACACTGACGTGATCCAGCCAAGTCGCGAAGTCCACGAACGAGCTAATGAAGAGAGTCACCGCTACTGGTGAGCCGTCGACATCCACGATTTCCAGAAGCTTTTCGCGCGCTGGCGGCTTCAAGGCTTCGAGGCGCGCAAGAGTTGCCGATCGCTGCTCTGGCGTCTCGGAATCCAGGTAATGCACCATCACCATTCGCCCGAGCGCGACCTGCTGGGCAAGGAAGCTGCGCGCGCCTCGCGTGGCGACGTTTTTTAGGAGTCGGTATCTGGCGGCGAAATCAGTGCTTGTCATCGGCGACCCGCGGGGGGTACGTTAACGCCCAGCGGCTGACGCGAGCCAGCGGTGTCCACCCGGGCAATGACGGACCAAAAACACCCCCAGCGGTTCCCCGCGGGGGCAGGGGCACCCAATATAGTGCCGTCGCGCGCCGTGCGCCTCTCGTTTGCCGGCAGTGCGAATCGATCGAAGGACGGACGGAGATGAAGCAGCTTTCGCGCGTAGTGTGGAACGAAGGTATGCACCTGGCTCAGCATCACTTCCAGGCGCAGAGCCGGTATTTCGAGGACGCGATTCAATTCGCGATCTCGAGTCTCTTCTTCGCTCCGTACGGACTCGTCGGCTGTGAGCTCGACTCCGAGGCAATTCGCAACGATACGGTCTCGTTGATTCATGCCCGTGGTGTGATGCCGGATGGACTGCCCTTCGATATCCCGGCTAGCGACACCGCACCGGAACCGATCGACGTTCGCGAGCTGTTTTCGCCGACGCAGCAGTCTCATTTGGTTCTTCTCACCATTCCTGCGTATCGCACCGACCGACCCAACTTCGGCCAGAACGGCGAGACCAATGGCTCACATGCTCGCTACCAGGCAGAAGCCGCACCGATGCTCGACGACACGACCGGTCGCGACGAGAAGTCGGTGAGCTTGGGCCGCAAGAATCTGCGTCTCGCTCTGGATATCGAACAGGCGGAGGACGTGGTCTCGCTTCCCATCGCTCGCGTCAAGCGAGACGGTGCCGGTCACTTCATGTATGACCCCGAGTACGTGCCGCCGTGTGTGCAGGTCGGCGCGAGCACGCGGCTCATGCAACTGCTCGGACGTCTCATCGAGATACTCGACGCGAAAAGCATTTCGATGGCGCGAGGCAGACGCGGCAGCGCCGAGGAGTTTGCGCGACAGGAAGTCGCCAGCTTCTGGCTTCTGCACGCGATCGATTCGAGTCTACCGGCGCTTCGACATATCGCGCAGATCAAGCGCGTGCACCCCGAGCAGTTGTACGTGGAGCTGGCCCGGCTCGCCGGAGCGCTGTGCACCTTCGCGCTCGACGCGCACCCGCGCGCGCTTCCGCTCTTCGATCACGACCATCCGCAAGATTGCTTCGACGCGCTCGACAAACACATCCGCGCGAATCTGGAGCTAGTGACTCCTGCCGCCCGAACCGTTGTGCCGCTGAAGATGACGACGCCCTTCCTGTACACGGGCGCAATCGCCGACCAGCGTGCGTTCGGTCGCGCGCGTTGGATCCTTGGTGCCCGTTCGTCGCTGACTGGCGTGGAGCTCGCCGCGCGCGTGCCGCAGCTCGCGAAGGTGTGCTCGGCCAAATTCACTCTCGAGCTCGTCCGGCGCGCATTTCCCGGCTTGAAGCTGCAGCACATCCAGTTTCCGCCGGCTGCGATCGCGCCACGCTCCGACACCCAGTACTTCTCCATCGAACGCGGCGGACCTTGCTGGGACACGCTCAACAGCACGCATGAAATCGGCGTTTACCTGCCAGATGCGATCCCACATCCTGAGGTGGAATTGATTGTCGTCGCGGAGGATTGACTCTCCTCCCGCAATGCCCGTCCGTTCCTTATGTTAGCGCGCCGATACAGGCGACTTGCCTCACGATCACAGTTGCGGGGACGGGTGGTTTCATGACAGCAGTGGCAACCGAACGGCCGCGCGGCGGCTCCGACGCGTCGCGTCGCGGCTTATTGGCGCTCTCCCTCCAGGAGCCATTCACGACGATCGCGCGCTTGCGGGCGAACCGTCAGGTCGCGGCCGACTCCGAATCCTTCAGGACCAGGATCAAGCAAGTCCTCTCCGCCGCCGAGCAGGAAGCGCGACAAGCGGGTTACGCGGCGGACGACATTCGCCTCGCCTTGTTCGCCGTCATCGCCTTTCTCGATGAGACGGTACTCAACTCGGGACAAGCGATGTTCGCGGATTGGCCGCGCCGGCCACTTCAACAGGAAGTGTTCGGCGTGCACATGGCCGGCGAACTGTTCTTTCAGTATCTGCAGCAGCTTCTCGGCCGACAGGACTCGGAGGATCTTGCCGACGTCCTCGAGGTCTACGAGCTGTGTCTGCTGCTCGGCTTCAAGGGACGCTACAGCGCGTCGCATGGAGCCGAGCTGCAAGTTCTCGCGGGACAGATCTCGGAAAAGATCGATCGCGTCCATGGCGGTCTCGGTGAGCTCTCGCCGCAGTGGCGTCCGTCGTCGACCGAGATCGGGCGGCCCCGCGACGTCTGGGTTCCACGTCTCATCGCGACTGCCACCGCGGCCGGAATCATCGCTGTGGTGCTCTACATTGGTTTTGCGATCTCATTGCATTCGGGCAAATCCGATCTCGCCGCGGTCACAACGCAACTTGTTCGTTGACGACGAGCTGACTGGCGGATCGTCGAAGCATCTGGAGTGATCATGACACGACGTACGAAGATCTGGATCATTGCCGCGGCGGTGCTGGTGCTGTACATCGTCGCGGGGATTGTGACGGTTGGGCTGCTGCATATCACCGGCGGCGCCGCTTGGCTACTGCGCGGCGGCCTCACGCTCCTCGGGCTGATCTCCGCAGCGCTGATTATCTGGTTCTTCCGTGACAAGACGCCTGCAGGGCCGGCAACTCCGGAGACGCGACTCGCGGCTGAGGTTGAGCAAGTCCT
>DATBBP010000288.1:0-2921 GCA_036270935.1 Gemmatimonadaceae bacterium | reverse complement strand
GCTTTCACTTTCGCGAGCGGCCTGGAAGAGCGACGACAGCTACCTCGTGCGGGCGGCGGCGTTCTCCGCGCTCGTCACACTCGATACGGCGACTCGCCGGGCACTCATTGTCGAAGGCTTGCGCACGCCTTCCTATCGGGATGCGATCCAAAACGCAGCGCTGGGCGCCGCGGTGCGCTCGGGCGACTCGACGCTTGTCCGGCCCGTCCATGATCTCGTGAGCGAGAAGGATGTTCCGTCATCGGCACTCGCGGTGATGGCCGGTCGTGGAAGCCGACTCGCGCTCGACCTGCTCATCTCCGACTTGAATGATCCGCACCGATACGTGCGCGAATGGACGCTCACTGCGATCGTTCGATCGTTAGGTCGGGAACGGGGGCTGCCGGCGCTCAAAACCGCGCAGCCCACGCTGACGTACGCCGAGACGAAGTCCGCGGTCGACCGGATCGTGAAGCAATGGGAGCAACAGGCCCCGAAGCGGGGGTGATGAGCATCATGAGCGGATACGAACGAACGTGTCCCCGAGTCGCACTGCCATGAGTCGCCTTCGCACGGCAAGCGGAGCATTGTTCCTCATACCGCTCCTGGCGGCGTGCAAAGAAGCGCCGCTGACTTGTCCGAAGATTCTTGCAGCCAGTCTCGGCGTGACCATTCGCGACTCGGCGACGGGCGCTTTCTCCGCATCCGGTGCGATGGTCATTGCGTACTCCACCATCTACTCGGACACGGCGTTCGTACCGGTGAATCGTCCCGATCTCGACGCCCAGCCGGTCTATCTCGCATTTGGCCACAGCGGGCCATTCCTCGTCACCGTCGACAAGGCTGGTTATCGCGAGTGGATGAAGACCGATATCGTCGTTAGGTCCGGTGCGTGCGGCCTCGAAACCACCAATCTAACGGCGCTACTGCAGGCAGCTCCCTGACGCTTATTGCGCGTTCAGATTCGCGCACATGATCACGTCATTCATGTCGTTCACGCGCTCGGTCGCGTAGACGTTGGCATGATAGCTCGCCTTGGGATCGAGCACGACCGTGATGTCTGCTTTGATACGTCCATCGCCAGAGCTCGAGACGGGGATCGTGGGGAATTGACCCGAGTTCGCGATGATCGGTGCGGGCGAGCCGCACCCGCCGCCGAACACCGCCCAACCGAGCGCTGTGCTCGGCGGTGCGCCACTGACAGACACCTCGATACGGATTTGCGCGGGGGTTCCGCCTATCGGGGTGATATTGATCGTGCCCGCGCCCCGGTTTGGCGTCGCTGGCGCCAGCATGGCACTCGAGGCGGAATTCGTCGAGCGAAAACTGCCTGCCCAACTACCCGTTCCGCCCTGTTGAGTCGCCTTCGTCGCTCCAGATGAGGCGCAGGAAGCCAAACCGATGAGTGAAATCAGAACGCCGAATCGCATCGAGAGCTCACGGATGGGGTGTCGGCATGACTATATGGCCGATGCAGTCGAGGTGCTAGGTGCTAGTGCCAGATGGTCATCGGACGAGCTGGCACCGGGCAGCTAGCACCTGGCAGCTAGCACCTTCCTCTCAGTGCGTAATTCGGATGAACCACGTTCCGATCATCGGTCCGCGCGGTCCGCGGCGACCAGGCTCGGGCGCGGGCGTGCCGGCTGGCGGCGGGCCGTATTCCGGCGTGAAGGCATAGGCGATGTGATGGGTGTCGTCGACGGCGATCGTCTTCGCGCCCACCATTGTCACTACGGTGGCAACGACGGTGTACTTGTCGGGTCCGTCCTCGTGCACGACGGTGACGTTCCCATCGCGTCCCGCGGGGATGTACATCAGCTTCTGCGATTGATCCCAGCCTAACGCGTCGACGCCTTCGCCATTCGGAATCTGGGCGACGATGCTTCCATTCGCGGCGTCGACGACGACCGACGTCTTGCTGCAGCCGGCAAAGATCCGGTTCGTCGTGCGATCCATGGCGATGCCCGTCGGGCCTTCGCAGGGAGCAATTGGCCAGGTCGCGATAACCCTCCACGCCTTCGAGTCAACCACGTCGATCGCGTTCTTGTCCTCGAGATTGATGAAGATCCGGTCCTTACCGTTGCTGACGCCGCCTTCGGGCGCCCGGCCGGTGAGCTCCACGCGCGTGACGACGTCACCAGTCTTCGGATCGATGACGACCGCCGTTCCCGTCGGGTGGCTGTGATCGATCGTGAGGATCTTGTCGCTGGCGTCATCGTACATGATGCCGTCCAGTCCATCGATTCCGGCATGCACTTTTTTGATGACGGCCATCGTCTTGAGATCGAACATCGTGGATGTGGAATCGCCGCCGTTGGTTGTGAACCCATGGCCGTCGCGCTGCGCCAGCGCGATACCGTGCGTGCGCGGCGTGTCGGGAATGTCGCCAATGACTTTGCCAGACGTTCCGTCCACGATCATGATGTGCGTACCGCGCGAGACGTACACGCGACCGGTCACGGGGTCGGCGGTGAGGTAGTCGGTGCCGCCTTCGCCGCCGGTGCTGAACTTCTCGACCTTGAATGTCTGCGCCGCCAGCACTCCAGGTACCGTGAGCAAAGCCAACGCGATTGCACGCATCTGTGGCATATCGTCCTCGGGTGAGTTAGGATCGTCCACCATAATGGCTGAAACAACCTTACGTGGCGATGACAGAGCGTCGAGCCAGCCGTACGTAGCACCCGCTCACGTGCCCTCGCCGTCACAGCGCGAGGCGATCGAGGCTGGCCGCGGGCCGCTGCTCGTCCTCGCCGGGCCCGGCGCGGGGAAGACGTACTGCCTCATCGAGCGGATCCGTTATTTGATCGAGACGCTCGCGATCGCGCCGGAACGCCTCTGCGCCTTCACCTTCACCAACAAGGCCGCCGGCGAGATCGCCGACCGGCTCGGCCGCTCGTTAGGCATCCGCGCCGCCGCGGTCAAAACGGGTACGATCCACGCGT
>DATBBP010000287.1:0-4703 GCA_036270935.1 Gemmatimonadaceae bacterium | reverse complement strand
CGACATGAACGTCATCGTTTTTCTCCTTGGCGTGCTTCTGCTCACCGCGTATCTGGAGCTCGGTGGGTTTTTCGAGTGGATCGCGGCACGGATCGTTAGGTACGCGCATGCGCCGGCGTCTCTGCTCGCGGTGGTCGTTGGCGTGAGCGGTGTCTTGTCGGCATTCTTCGTCAACGACACCATCTGCCTCGTTCTCCCGCCACTCGTGCTCGCTGTCGTGCGGTCGCTCGGACTGCGGCCGCTGCCGTACCTGCTCGGCATCGCACTCGGCTCGAATGTGGGGAGCGCGATGACACCGACGGGAAACCCACAAAACATGCTCATCGGCGTCTCGAGCGGAATTCCCTTTGCTCGCTTCGTGGGACTCCTTGCGCTGCCGTCGATCGGTGGACTGGCTATCGTGTTCGCCGTGCTGGTCATCGTGCATCGGCGCGATCTCACCGGGCCGGTGCGTCGCCTAACGACCGAAGGCTCCGTGGCCGCCGAGCATCCATTCGATCGCGCACTCGTGACGAAGGGGCTCGTATTGTTTTGTGGCGCGCTCATCGGCTGGCTGGCCGGACTGTCGATGCCGCTCGTCGCCATTTCTGCTGCGGCACTTCTCATCGCCGTTGCGCGACGCGACCCGACACAAGCGTTCGCGAACGTCGAGTGGGAGCTGCTCTTGTTCTTCGCGGCGCTATTCGTCGTCATGCGCGGCGTGCGAGACGTGCCACTGGTACAGGAGTTGACCTCGGCGAGCGCGGCGCATTTGTCTGGCGCTCGTTTTCACGATGCGAGCGTCGTGACCGCGGCGATGCTCGCGCTCTCGAACCTCGTGTCGAACGTCCCAGCGGTGATTCTCTGGTTGCCGATCGCGCCGCGCACAGCGCATCCCAATTTCGTGTGGCTCGTCATGGCGATGAGCTCGACATTCGCCGGCAACCTCACGTTGATCGGTTCGATGGCCAATCTCATCGTCGCCGAGCGCGCGAGCGCGCGTGGCGAGCGGATTGGCTTTGTCGACTATTTGAAGGTCGGCGTGCCAGCGACGATCGCGACAATGTTATGGGGAGTTCTCTGGATCGTCATACTGGCGAAATAAACGCGGTGTCTCACTTCTTGGGCGTCGGGTGCGCGCGATCGCCGCGCACGACGATGCGCCAGATGAGCATCGAGACGCCGATCGTCAGAAGCAGGTGAATCCAGCCTGGACCGTCGAGCAGCGTACCGATTGCCCAGATCACGAGCAGTGCGATTGCCGCGATGATGCCGATGTCCATTGATTGCGTTCCTCGTTTCGCGCTCGTAGATTGCGCGACGATCTTATAGGAGAAATTCGGGGCGGAGAACCATCGTTTTCGAGCCAACAAGTCCACTGAAGTGGGTTCGATAATCTATGCTGACGTCATGCCCCCAGTGCGGGGGACGGCGGAAGGTGTGGTGAGGACCTCATACATTCGGCTGGGCTTCGCAAAACCCTTCTTCGTTCCGACTCTCGAGCCCCGCGGGAAACCGCGGGGCTCGACTTTCTAGCGGGGCTCGGGGATACGTACTAGCGGTTCGGGTCTGTCGAACGCAGTAAATTCTTCGCAGTCACCCGGCTCCTGCGCCCTAGCCCCTAGCCCCTTTGCCCGTCGTCACCGTCGTCCGCCGCATGCAATTCAACGCGGCCCACCGCGTGCACAATCCCGCGCTCTCAGACGAAGAGAATCGCGCGCTGTTCGGCAAGTGCAACAATCCGAACTGGCACGGGCACAACTATACGCTCGACATCTTCGTCACGGGTCCCGTCGACGAGCGGACTGGTTACGTCATCGATCTCGCGAAGCTCAAGGCGATCGTACAGCGTGAAGTGGTCGACAAGGTTGATCATCGCAATTTGAATCTCGAGGTCGACTTCATGCAGGGCGTGATTCCGACGACGGAGAACATCGTCGTTGGCATGTGGCGGGCGATCGAGCCGCACGTTGCTCCGGGCCGCCTGACGCGCCTCGTGCTCTGGGAGACGCCGAACAACTACGTCGAGTACGACGGCCGATGAGGCGCCGTCGCCGTTAGGCTGATCCGATGGCTGCGTTGCCGCTTGACGGTCGTCATGCCGTCGTCACCGGCGCCTCGCGCGGCATCGGTCTCGCCATCGCAACCGCGCTCGGTGGGGCAGGTGCGAGCCTAACGCTGATCGCCCGCGACAAACGGACACTCGAGAAGCTCGCCTCCAAGCTCGATGCCCGCGCGCTTCCGTGCGACGTTGGCGACGCGGCTGCGGTCGAGCGCACGATGCAAGTGATCGAGCGCGACGACGCGGCTCCGGATATCCTCGTCAATAACGCGGGACTCTTCCAGCCTGCTCCGGTCGACGCGACGACGCCGGAAGCCCTGAGCGCCGCGCTCGAGGTCAACCTCGTCGGGCCGTTTCGTTTCGTCCGCGCGTTCTTGCCCTCGATGCTCGAGCGAGGCACGGGCGACATTGTGAGTATTGGTTCGATCGCGGATCACGCGACGTTTCCCGAGAACGCGGCATACGGCGCGAGCAAGCACGGGCTGCGCGCGCTGCACGACGTGCTCCGAGCGGAGCTCCACGGCACCGGGGTCCGTGTCACGCTCATCTCACCGGGACCCGTTGACACATCGCTCTGGGACGAGATCGACCCCGACTCGCGCGAAGGCTTCACGCCGCGTTCGCGGATGCTCGCGCCTAACGCAGTGGCCGCTGCAGTGCTCTATGCCGTGACCCAGCCGCGAGAGGTCGACATCGAGCTGATCCGTTTGTCTCGCAGCTGAGAGTGCGCATCGTGTTCATCGAGCTCGTTGACGTCTTGCGCTGTCCGAACCGACACGCGGAAACCTGGCTCGTGCTGGCCTCCGAGCAGATGGAGGAGCGCGACATCAGGTCGGGGACGCTGGGCTGCCCGATATGCAAGGCCGAGTTTCCGATCGTGAATGGCGTGGCGCGCTTTGGCGATGCACCGCGAGCCGGTGCCCGGGGTGAGCCACCTGACGAGAACGAGGCGCTGCGGCTTGCGGCATTGCTTGATCTCACCGACTCGCGCGGGTATGCCATCCTGATCGGCGACACAGGGCGACACGCGCCTCTGCTGTGTACCATGACAGACGTGCAGCTCATGCTCGTCAATCCTCCGCCGATGGTCGCGATGGGCATGGGCATCTCGGGCCTAACGGCGGACACGTCAGGTGCTCTGCCACTCGCGCCCGCGAGCGCCCGCGCAGTCGCTCTCGACGAGCACGCGACGCCAGAGCTATTGAGCTCGGCGCTCGGCGTTCTCGCGCCGGGAGGCCGGCTCCTGGTGCCCGTTAGGCTCGCACTGCCGGATGGCGTCACCGAGCTCGCGCGCGATGACCGTCACTGGCTCGCCGAACGGCCGTCGGCGTCGTCAGGGATAATCGGTCTCAGTCGGCGGCGCTGACCAAGCGATCGTCACACTCCGGCGGGCTCACCTTCGTCGACGTAGAGTGCATCGATCACCGACTTGTACGTCTGATCGATCACCCTGCGCTTCACCTTCAAGGTCGGTGTCAGCTCGCCGCGCTCGATCGAAAAATCGTTTTCGAGCAGCCCGATCTTTTTCGGCATCTCGAAGCGCGCCAGCCCTTGCAGCTCTTCAGCGACTTCCTTCTCCATCTTCGCCCGCACCGTCGGCATCTGCAGTAGCTGCGCGCGAACGGTCCAGATGAGATCCTTGTATCGCGCCCACTTCTCGAGCTGCTCCCAGTTTGGCACCACGAGCAGCACCGGAAACTTGCGCTTGTCGCCGATCATCACCGCCTGCGATATGTACTTGTTCGTCTTCACTTTATTTTCGATCGGCTGCGGCGCGATCTTTTTGCCGCCGGCCGTCGCGATGATGTCCTTCTTGCGATCGGTGATGCGCAGGAAGTCATCCTCGAGCTCGCCGATGTCGCCGGTGTGAAACCAGCCTTCGTCATCGATCGCTTCTCTCGTCGCCTCGGGCTTGTTGTAATAGCCCTTCATCACGTGTGGTCCGCGCGTGCAAATCTCGCCATCGCTTGCAATCATCACTTCGACGCCCGGCACGGGCTTTCCCACGGTCCCGATGCGGAACGCCGATGGCGTGTTCACCGCGATGACGGGCGACGTCTCCGTCAGTCCGTATCCCTCGAGAATTTCGAGACCAGCGGCGTAGAAAAACTTGTTGATCTCCGGCGCGAGCGGCGCACCGCCCGACACGAAGTAGCGAAGCTGCCCACCCGTTCGCGTTTTGAGCTTCGAGAAGACGAGCTTCTGCGCGATGGAATATTGCAGCGCCAGGAGACCACCGGGCTCGCGACCGGCCAGCTTCTCCGTCGCCCAGCGATCGGCGACACCGCGCGCCCAGAAGAAGATCCGCTTCTTGATCGCGCCGCCCGCGAGTGCGTTCTCGAGAACACGAGCGTACATCTTCTCATACAGTCGCGGCACGGAGAGAACGAGGCTCGGCTTTACTGCTTGCATGTCGATCGGCACCGTGTCGATCGACTCTGCATACGCGATCGATGCGCCGACGTGCAGCATCAGATAGTGGCCCGCCATCCGTTCGAAAATGTGCGAGAGTGGCAGGAAACTGAGGCAGCTGTCCTTGCCGGCGAATGGGATCTGAACGGCGCCCGCCATCACGTTCGAGAAGATGTTGTCATGCGTGAGCATCACGCCCTTCGGCTCACCCGTTGTTCCCGACGTGTAGATGATCGTCGCAACGTCGTCC
>DATBBP010000286.1:0-13357 GCA_036270935.1 Gemmatimonadaceae bacterium | reverse complement strand
AGTCGAACGAGCGCTCGAGATAGCGCGCGACCTCCGAATCGGTGAGGTCCCAGCGGCTGTTCTCCTTCATCAATTGAAAGATCCGCTGCCACGATTCGGAGTCGGCGGCGACGACCATGCCCCGGAAGATGCGGCGATTGGTCGGCGTGCTGAAGATCGTCGGGCTGAGGATGCGGTCGAGCAGCCCGTCCGATCGAGAGTGATCGAGTGTGATCAAGTCGCGCGCGCGGCGGCTGTAGCGTTCCCCGAGGTGGGTCTCGAAACGGCTCTCCCAATAGCTGTGTCCGAGCGACGAGGTGCTCGAGGTGATCGCCAGCTGCTTCGGAACGAAATAGTTGTGCGCGACGGAGTCCGCGGCGAGGTGCGCGAGATAGCCTAACGCGAACGCCCGCAACGGATCATCCTCGGCGCCGTCGTAGATCTCGAGGCCGACGGTCCAGGAGTGGCAATGCCGGCCTGCCGGGGCGTACTTCTTGGCGATGCTCGTGTCCGCCGCAATCGATCCGTACAAGAAGTCGTAGGGGAACGCACGCAGCAAGTCGGCGATCGCCGAGGGTAGCAGGTCGAGCGAGCGCATCACTGCCTCGCCAAGGAAGACATGAGTCCCCGGCGTCCAGGCGTACGCCGCCGACGGGAGCAGCACGATCGCTGCCCCCGCCAGCACGAGCATCACTCCCCACGACGGAGCGCGCTTCGATGTCGACGTGCGCCCCTTCAATTCGTGAATGCTAAATCCCCAAACGCTTGCGTTGTCGTCGCAGCGCTCGCCGGAGATCGCGCAGCTCGGTCTCGACAACGTCATCGATTGCCTCATGCGCCTTCCCCAGGTAGTCACGCACGTGCTCGCGAATCTCGTCCCGCGGGATGCGCTCCCACAACTCGCTGCCTGCGTCGCGCGCCAACGACGCACCGCGAGCGCCTAGCCGGGCAGCGCCGCGGCCTGCCCACATCGCGCCCAGAGCGGCGCCGCGCAGCATCGGTGACACCGGCCGCCGGCCGGTCGGTCCGCGTCGAACCAGCAGCGTCGTGCCGACGCCAATCGCGACGCCGATCAGCGCCGCCGTCAGTAAATCATACTGCTCATCCGTTGCTCCGCGGCCGCGCGCCAACACCCGGGCCTCCGCGTTCACGCCCACGTCGTCGCGAACGGAGCCGCGGCCGCGCGACATCGTCCTCGGTCGTCGCGGCATCGCTGTGGTAGCCATCAGTCATCTCCTCCTCGGTATCGCCTTCGGTGTCCAGCTCGAGCTGATCGAGTTCCTCTTCCGCCTGCTCCTGCTCGTCGCCCGCTGCCTCTCGTCTCGCAAAGTTCGTCCCACTGCCGGGCTCGGACAGCGCGGAGGCGCTCGTTCGCACCCCCCGAACTGCCGAGGCGGTCGATACGAACATCTGCTCAGCCTCCTCTTGGACCACCTTCAGAAGCGCATTGAAGTCGCTTAGCCGGTGCTCCGTCATGTGGACGGCATCGCGCAGCCGCTCGTTCGCGGTCGCGATCGTCTCGTTGATCTTCTGAACGTCCGCACGAATCGACGTCGTGATGTAGTCGACGTTGTCCGCGACCGACGTGGCGTGCCGCACGATCGGCTGGAAATCGTTGTGGACGCGCTCGAGCAGCTGGTTGATTCGCTGAAAGCGCCGTCGGAAATTCCAGAGGCCAGGCACCAAGGCGATGGCGAACAGACAGATCAGGATCGTGAACACACCGCTCGCGATTCCCACGATCCGCTCGAACACACTTGGCGTCACGGCGATCTGCTTGGTGTAGATCGTGTCCGGCAGGGCAGCGCTGCGCTGAATAAACCAAACGCCGGCCCACGTGATCGCCTGGAACATTGGGTCGACTCTCGCTGAGGAAAGTGGTGTCGCGCTGTCACGGTGGCACGCCATCGCTGCCGCCGCTATCGCAGTGCAAGGCCGAGGCCGCGCCCATCCGTGATCGTATCCGAGGATTGCAACAGATGCAACCGCGTAGAAAAGCTCGATCGCACTCGCCCTCCGATTCGCGAATCCATTTGTCTTTGTGAGCCACCAGCCATCCGTGACCCAAAAGCTTGACGATGCGTCTGGCCCCTGGTCATCCTTCGCACTCCCCTCGCGCACTCGGCCGGAAGGATTCGCCGAACCGCGTCGAGAATACCCGACGAGATTCCTCGAACGCTCATGGCCGCACTGCAGTATGTCGTTGAGGGCGGATCCACGCTCTGTGGCACCATTCGCCCGTCAGGCAACAAGAACGCTGCCCTCCCGATCATCGCCGCGGCGCTGCTCTCGGAAGAACCGGTCACACTCGAGAATGTCCCGCGCATTCGCGACGTCGAGACACTCGTTGAGCTGATTCGCTCTGCCGGCGTGGCCGCCGAATGGAAACAGCGCAATACGCTCCTGATCAATGCGAAAACGGTTCGATCGGCGGAGCTCGATCCACAGCTCTGCAAGAAGATCCGTGCGTCGATTCTTCTCGCGGCGCCGATGCTGGCGCGTTGTGGTGAAGTGACGCTACCTCCACCGGGTGGCGACGTGATTGGCCGCCGGCGGCTCGATACGCATTTCCTCGCGTTGCAACAGCTCGGGACCGAGTTCGATCTCGGCGAAGCCTACCGCATGAGCACCAAGCAGCTCCGCGGCGCCGACATCTTTCTCGATGAGCCGAGTGTGACCGGTACCGAGAACGCGCTGACGGCTGCGGTCGCGGCCAAGGGAATCACCGTACTGCGCAACGCGGCGTGCGAGCCGCACGTGCAGGACCTCGCACGTTTTCTAGAGGCCATGGGTGCCTCGATCGAAGGCATCGGCACGAACGTGATAACGGTTCAGGGCGGCCGACCGCTCCATGGCACGACTCACCGCATTGGCCCCGACCACATCGAGGTCGGCTCGTTCATTGGCCTCGCCGCCGTGACAGGATCGGAGCTTCGAATCGCGGACGCCGGCGTCGAGCATTTGCGTTCGATTCGTCTTGGCTTCGCTCGTCTCGGCGTCGAGTGCAAGACCGAGGGCGACGACCTAATCGTTCCCGCGAAACAGGACAAACGGATTCAGACCGACCTCGGTGGCCACGTTCCGAAGCTCGAGGATCAACCCTGGCCCGCGTTCCCGGCCGACGTGATGTCCATTGCGATCGTGACCGCCACGCAGTGCGAAGGCGTGATCATGATGCACGAGAAAATGTTCGAGTCGCGGATGTTTTTCGTCGACAAGCTCATCGGCATGGGCGCACGGATCGTCCTCTGCGATCCGCATCGGGCTGTCGTCGTCGGTCCATCGCGCTTGCGAGGAGCGCAGGTCGAGTCGCCGGATATCCGCGCTGGAATGGCAATCCTGCTGGCCGCCTTGTGCGCTGCGGGTGAAAGCACAATCGACAACGTCGGTCAGATCGAGCGCGGTTACGAGCGAATCGACGAGCGCCTGCGTGCGCTCGGCGCCAAGATCGAACGAGTCGAGGAACGCCGGTCGTCGTGAGCATCCTGTCCGAATCCGAAACGGTCGACGAATTCGCGCCGTTCGGAATTCGCGCCTTCACGACGGCGAGGGCGAGTGGCTCTTTCGGCTTAGCCTCCGAGGAGCCCGCGGTGCAGGTGATGAGGCGATGGCGCCAGTTGCGAGAAGAATTGCGTCCCGGCGGCGCACGCCTCGCGTCGGCAACGCAAGTTCACGGCACGAAGGTAGTCATTCACCATGCACAGTGGGACGGCTGGCTTCGGGTCGACGAAGCGGACGGACATGTGTCAACCGATCGCGGCGTCGCCCTAGTCGTTACCGTCGCCGATTGCGTGCCTGTATTCATCGCACATCCCTCGGGAGCCGCGGCGATTCTGCATTCCGGATGGCGAGGAACGGCTGCCCGAATCATCGAGCACGGCATTCGCGCGCTCGCACAGCACGGCTTCGCGATTGCCGAACTACGCGTCCATCTTGGTCCCGCGATTTGCGGAGAGTGCTACGAGGTTGGGGCCGATGTATACCGTCAGCTCACCGGACGAGACTCGGCAGGCGCGACCGGACGTGTCGATCTCCGGTCCATCATCGCTGACCACGCCCGTGCCGCGGGCGTTCGTCACATCGTGACGAGCGCGTTTTGCACGCGTTGCGACAACGACCGCTTCTACTCACACCGCGCTGGCGACGCTGGGCGGCAGATCGGCGTAATCTTCGGCTGACCCCCGGAGTCTAGAGGCGTTGGAAGAAACTCATCGAGGCCAAAGTCCCTCGTCCCGAGGCCCTTGAAGCGTCGGTCGGAACGTCGTAGTCGACGGTCTGCCTTCAACTTGACGCGCCTCTCCTCGGAGCCTAGCTTACGTCGCGCGCGGCACCAGGCGCCGCGGGACGAATGTGGGGGATGCTCCCCACATTTTTTTGTTCCGCTAACCTTCCTCGACACGACATGAGCGATGAGCTGGAAAACGTTATTCGCCAGGAAGTTGAAGGATCTGGCTACGAGTTCGTCGAGCTGCGGCGAGGGGGTACGCGCAACCGTCCGCTGATCGAGGTTCGCATCGATCGTCGGGACGGCAACCGGGTGGCTGTGAGTGATTGTGCCACCGTTTCGCGTGCGATCGAAGCCCGGTTGGATGGCAGCACCATCGTCTCGGAGAGTTACGAGCTTCAAGTCTCCTCGCCCGGCGATCGTCCGTTGCGATCGCCGGGTGATTGGAAACGGTTCGTTGGAGAATGGGCAAACGTCCTCAGCCCGGCGCAGGGCGGACGATTCGAAGGCAAGATCGCGGCAGTCGAAGGCGGTGAAGGCGCCGAAGTGGTCGTGCTCGAGCTCGAGCGTGGTCCAGAGCGGCGCATCCCGCTGTCCGATGTGAAGGAAGCTCGACTCGCGTTTCACTTTAAATAGAACGAGGACGAAGGCGACTTTGTCGCCTTCGTACGAGGTGTCGGCATGATCGGTTCAGCAGAGATTCTCGCGGCGTTCCGGGAGTTGTCGAACGTCAAGCAGCTCGACCGAGCGGAGCTGTACGGGTTGCTGCAAGACGGCATCATGGCGGCGCTCGCGAAAAAGTATGGTCCGAATGTCCAGGCCGAAGTCGACATCGACGACGGCAAGGGCGAGATCCGCATCGTGTTGCTCAAGGACGTCGTCGAGACCGTCGAAGACTCGAGCCGGCAGATCTCACTCGAAGACGCTCGCAGCTACGACGAAGGCTTCCAGGTTGGCGACGTTCTCGAGGAGCCGATCGACTTCGCCGTCTTTGGACGTGCCGCTGTTCAGGCCGCGAAGCAGCGAATTATCCAGCGCGTACGCGAGGGTGAGCGCACGCGCATTCGCGATGAGTTCGCGACGCGCGTTGGTGACCTACTCTCCGGCGAGATCCAGCAGATCGAACGCGGTAAACTCGTCGTTATGCTGAACAAGTTTCGTGAGGCGGAAGCGATCATACCCTATCGCGAGCAGAACCATCGAGAGCACTTTCATCAGGGCGAGCCGATCCGCGCGGTACTCAAGCGCGTCGAGGAAACTCCGAAGGGGCCACGTCTTATTCTCAGCCGCGCTGACGCGCTGTTCGTGAAGGCGCTCTTCAAGCTCGAGGTCCCAGAAATTCAGCAGGGCATCGTCGAGATCCGGGCAACCGCGCGTGAAGTAGGAAGCAGAACTAAAATCGCCGTCTTCTCGCGAGATGACTCGATTGATCCCGTGGGTGCGTGCGTCGGCCTGAAGGGCTCGCGCGTGCAGGCGGTCGTCAACGAGTTAGGCGGCGAGCGAATCGATATCGTGCCTTGGTCACCCGATCCGGAACGTTTTGCCAAGCTGGCGCTCGCGCCGGCCAAGGTGGCTCGCGTCTTCAGCGACCCAACGACCAAAACCATTCAGGCGGTCGTGGACGAGGATCAGCTCTCGCTCGCAATAGGCCGGAACGGCCAGAATGTGCGTCTCGCCTCCGAGCTCACGGGGTGGAAGATCGACCTCTACTCGAGTCGCGAGTGGCTCGAGCGCGGCGTGGAGTCGCCGCTCTTCGCGCCCTTGCCCGAGGAGTCAGACGAGATGGCGGACGTGCGGCTCTCGGATATTCAAGGTTTACCGCCGGCGACCGTCGCCGTACTCGAAGAAGCGGGCTTCCGTACGCTGAACGACATCATCGATATCGAGCGTGAGGATTTGCTAAAGCTTCCGGGCATCGCGCCCGCGGAGGCGGATCGTATCATGGGGATCATCGACGAGCTCACCACCGAAGACACGTCCGAAGAAGGAGCGGGCGATGGTGAGCGCTCAACCGAGCCTGGAGAAGCGGGGTCGGCGGCCTGACCACAATTTCCGTGGAGCGAGCTGTTTCCGAGCGAATGCTCCGATTGATCGGGCTTGGCGTCAGAGCTCGGACTGTGGTCGTCGGTGTCGAGCAAGTTCGTGCCGCTGCAAAGAAAGGCCGTTTGGTTTTTGCCGTCGTTGCGCCAGATGCGTCGGCGAATAGTCGGGAGAAGGTCGTGCCGCTGCTTCGGGCACGTGGTGTTAACTTCGTTGAGGGACCAAGCGCCGCCGAACTCGGCGCGGCGGTTGGACGAGAGCAGACGGCAGCTGTTGGCGTCACCGACGCTCAGCTCGCCCGTGGTATCCGCGCGCTCGTATTCGCGCGCGTCGTCAGCGATTCGTAGGAGGGGTGTTTGAGCAAGCTTCGCGTGCACGACATGGCTGGTGAATTCGGGATCTCGTCCGACGAAGTGATGGCTTTGCTTCGTCAGATGGACATTCCTGTTCGCAGTCATTTGAGTTTGCTCACTGACGAGCAGGTGGCGCGCGTCCGTGCGCGCTGGGAGCGGGAGAAGCGGGCGCGGGCGGAGAAACAAACCGCGCCGGTGGCGACGACGCGCCGCCGCCGCTCGTCTGCCGCCGCAGCGGTGCCCGAGCCGGCGGCTGCGGTCGCGGGCGACGCGGGCATTCGTCGACGCCGCCGCACGGAACCGGTGGCGCCTGTCGAGGTCGAGGAGCCGACCATTGCGCCGCTGCCCGAGGCGCCTAACGAGGTCGCTGCTGAGTCGGGCTTTGCCGTCGAGCACGAGACCGAGGCGCCCGCCGAGCACACCGAGGCGCCGCCTTACGAGTCGGTACCGCCAAGCGTCGAGCGATCCGCACCGCCCGCTCCTCCGGCATCCACCGAGGAGCCCGAGCGCGTACAGCCGTCGCGATACACGGACGAGACGCGTTCTCCGGTTGCTATGCCGCCCGCCGCCGGTTCGTCGCATGCGCCTCCAGTGCGCCAAGGGCCCTCGGTCTCGGGTATGCCTGATCGCCCGCGCCCACGTCCAATCACCCCAGGTGCACCGCGTCCGCGTCCAGTCGCGAGCAGCGGCTCTTTCATGCCGCCTCGCCCGATCGCTTCCGCCGCGCCAGGGGGCGCCGCAACTCCCACGCGACGTGAAGATCGACAGCAGTCCGGTGGCGGCGGGGGCGGGGGCGGGGGTGCATCACATGCCGAGCGTGGACGACGCAAGAAGGGGAAGCGAGGTGCCGTCGATCAAGAGGCGGTGGATGCGAACATCTCGAAGACGATGGCGACGATGCGCGGCGCGCCTCAGCGACGCAGTGCGAGCGATATGCGTCGTGGCGCTCGCGAGGAAATGGAGGCAGCACGCGCCGCGGAGCTCGAGCGCGAGAAGAAGACCGTTCGCGTCAATGAGTTCATTACCGTAAGCGAGCTCGCGCAGATTCTGAAAGTGCCGGCAACGGAGATCGTTGCCTTCGCGTTCAAGAATCTCGGCCTGATGGTCACGATCAATCAGCGGTTGGACTTCGATCAGATCGAGCTCATTGCGAGTGAGTTCGGCTTTGAGGCTGTTCGCGAGGACGCCTATCAAGCCGAGGAGACGACAGCGGAAACTGTCGATCGGCCCGAAGATCGCAAACCGCGACCGCCAGTCGTAACGATCATGGGGCACGTCGACCACGGAAAGACGTCGCTCTTGGACTATATCCGGAAGGCGAACGTTGTCGCAGGCGAGGCAGGAGGCATTACGCAGCACATCGGCGCCTATCATGTCACCCTGCCTAACGGTAAACAGATCAGCTTCCTCGACACACCGGGTCACCAGGCGTTCACCGCCATGCGCGCCCGCGGTGCGCAAGTGACGGATATCGTCGTCCTCGTCGTTGCGGCGGACGACGGCATCATGCCGCAAACGATCGAGGCCATCTCGCACGCGAAGAACGCCAACGTTCCGCTCATTGTCGCGATCAACAAGATCGACTTGCCGCAGGCCAATCCGGCGCGCGTGAAGCAGGAGCTGTTGCAACACGGCGTCGTCCTCGAGGAGTTCGGCGGCCAGGTGCTCTCAGCGGAGATTTCAGCAAAGAAGGGCACGAACATCGACGCTCTGCTCGACAGCATTTTGCTCCAGGCTGAGATCCTCGATCTCAGAGCAAACCCGGACGGCCGCGCCGAGGGCACTGTTGTCGAAGCGCAGCTGGACCCAGGCAAGGGTCCAGTCGCTACCGTCCTCGTCCGAAGTGGAACGCTCAAGGTCGGCGACGACTTCATCTGCGGTCTCTTCAGCGGCCGCGTTCGCGCGTTGTTCGACGAGCGCGGCAAAATTGTGAAAGCCGCTGGTCCCGCAATCCCGGCGCAGGTACTTGGAGTCGAAGGCGTCCCGATGGCTGGCGACAAGTTGTTGGTCGTCGAGGACGCGACCGCGGCGCGCGATGTCGCGCAGCGTCGTCAGCGCCTCGATCGCGAGGCAAAGAGCCGGCGCACGTCGCGAGGTGGCGTCTCGCTCGAAGACTTCATGGCGCAGGCGGCTGCGGGCGAGCAGCGCACGCTTCGAATTCTCATCAAGGCCGACCAGGGCGGTCCGGCGGAAGCTCTCGCCGACGCGCTCGTTCAGCTCTCGACGAGTGAGGTCAACGTCGAGATCGTTCATCGCGGCGTTGGTGCGATCACCGAAGGCGATATCCTGCTCGCGAAAGCCTCGGGGGCGATCATTCTCGGCTTCCACGTGCGGCCGGATAACAACGCGCGCACGGCCGCTGAGCGTGGGGGCGTCGACATTCGGCTCTACCGCATCATCTACGAGGCAGTGAACGACGTTCGCGCCGCGCTCGAAGGTCTGTTGCGGCCCGAGCAGCGTGAAGTCATCCTCGGCGAAGCGATAGTACGCGAGGTGTTCAAGATCTCTCGCATCGGGACCATCGCTGGCTGCTCGGTCCGCAGCGGCGTCATCAATCGACAGGGGCGTGTTCGTGTCATTCGAGATGGCATCGAGGTCTACGACGGCACGATCGCGTCGCTCCGCCGCTTCAAGGAGGACGTGCGCGAGGTTCGTGAAGGCTTCGAGTGCGGTATCGGCATCGAGAACTTCAACGATCTCAAGGTCGGTGACGTCATCGAGTGCTACCGCACCGAGCAAGTGGCGCGGACCCTCGAGTCGAGCGCGGGCTGAGCCCCGCGCTTGACGCGCGCTCGTGGTTATTGGTGTGCGTTCGTTCGAGTTGCACCTCGCGGCCGCTCACTCCCTCAAGGACAAGCGATCCGTGCTGAAGAGCCTCAAGGACCGCCTGCATAACGAATTCAACGTTTCAGTCGCCGAGACGGCGCGTCACGATCTGTGGCAGTCTGCCGAGTTGACCGTTTGTGTCGTCTCCTCGGAGCGTCGCCACGCCGAGTCCGTCCTCGCATCCGTCGACCGCTTTATCGACGCCAATCCGCTGTGTCGCATCGTGGACACCGCGACCAGCTTCCTTTGACGTATGGCAAGCAACAACCGACGGCCGGATCGCGTCGCCGAAGCGATTCGTGTCGAAGTCGCGACCTTTCTCAGTCAGGATGTGAAGGATCCCCGCATCGTTGGCCTCGTCACCGTGACGGGCGTCGACGTGTCGCGCGATCTGCGCGTCGCCACTGTGTTCGTGAGCATTTATGGATCCGAGTCCGAGCGATCGGCGACACGCGACGGGCTCGATAGTCTTGCGAGCCACCTTCGCGCGCGCATCGGCCGTGCCCTTCGGCTCCGCCTGGCTCCTGAAATCGTGTTCAAGCCTGACGAGAGCATTGCCCGCGCGGCACGGATCGAGACATTGCTCTCGCAATTGAAGGATGCACCACAGACCAAATCTCCAGATCACCCTTCCGGTGAGGACGACGGCGACTGACGGCGTGTTGCTTGTCGACAAGCCCGCTGGGATGACGTCGCACGATGTCGTCGCGGTTGCGCGACGCGCCCTTCGCACCCGGCGCATTGGCCACACCGGTACACTCGATCCATTCGCCACCGGACTCCTGGTGCTCCTCGTGGGCCGTGCGACGCGCCTCGCGCAGTTCGTCGAGGACGAGCCAAAGGTGTACGAGGCGACAATCAGATTCGGAAGCGAGACGACGACCGACGACCTCACTGGCGAAACAACTCGTGAGGCGCCCTTGCCCGATCCCTTGCTGGTGGAGGAGGGCATTCGACGGCTCACTGGACGCATCGAGCAGCGACCTCCCGACTATTCGGCGAAGAAGCTCGGTGGTCGTCGCGCGTACGCTGCGGCGCGCGCCGGTGCGCCGCTCGAGCTGCAAGCGGCGTCCGTCGTCGTTCACGAATGGATCGTGCGGCAACGGACTCCGACGACGCTCGACGTGACGATTACCTGCGGCGGCGGAACCTACATTCGCGCGCTCGCTCGCGATCTCGGCAGACTCGCCGGCAGTGCAGCGCACCTCTCAGTGCTCCGACGAACGCGAAGTGGCGTGTTTGGCGTTGAGGAGGCGGTCTCCACCGCGGATTTGCATGACCTCGAGCCACCGGCGTTGATGTCGCTGCGTTCAGCAATTTCTCATTTATCCACGAGGCGCCTCGACGACGCGGAGCTTCGCAAGGTGCAGCATGGCAACGCGGTCGACGCCGAGGGCGATGCCAGCCTCGTCGCGCTTGTCGACGCTGAGGGCGGTTTGGTTGCGCTGGCGCAGCGCGAGGGGGATCTTCTGCGGCCCCGTGTCGTGATCCGCGATGCCTAACGCGGAACAGACGGCGCCCGCGCTGCCGCGGCTGCCGCTCGGCGCCGTGATCACGGTCGGCACATTCGACGGCGTGCACGTCGGACACCGCGATCTGCTTGCTCGCGTCGCCGCGCGCGCCTCCGCGCGCTCCCTACCGAGCTTGCTCGTTACCTTCGATCCGCATCCACTCGAGGTGGTGAATCCTCCGGCGGCTCCGCCTCTTCTCTCCACCACGCAGGAGAAGCTCGAGGCGATCGCCGAGTGCGGGCTGGAATATGCTGCAGTCGTACCGTTCACTCCGGCGCTCGCGGCGCTCGATGCGGGAGAGTTTGTGGAGCGGGTTCTTCTCGAGCGCTTCTGCCTCCGCGAGCTCATCATCGGGTACGATCACGGCTTCGGCCGTCGACGCGAAGGAGACATCAAGATGCTTCGAGAGCTCGGCAAACGTCACGACTTCGCGGTCGGTGTTGTCGACGCCGTATCTATTGACGGACTGCCGATCTCGTCGAGTGCGATTCGCCGCGCGGTCTCCTATGGCGATCTCGCGGGCGCCCAACGCATGCTCGGCCGGCGCTATTCCTTCAGCGGGCGCGTCGATCATGGCAGCGAGCGCGGTCGGCTGCTTGGGTTCCCGACGCTGAATGTCAGAATAGCGTCAGCGCGAAAACTTCTCCCTCCCATGGGTGTATACGCGGTCCTGGCTCAGTCCGAGCGGGGATCGTTCGGCGGGATGATGAATCTTGGTCCGCGGCCCACCTTCGGCGATTTAGCGCTCTCTCTCGAGGTGCATCTCTTCGATGCGAGCGGCGATTGGTACGACTCGTGTGTGCGAGTGGAATTCGTCCAACGGCTACGCGATACGAAGCGATTCGATTCACCGGATGCGCTCGTTGCGCAACTCCGTAAGGATGAGCGCGCGGCGCGTGCCGCGTTGACTCAAGTCGTGGCGTGAGATACCCTTAGAAGCTGCGCGAAATCCTTTTCTTCCTACCGGCAGTGCCATGTCCAATCTGAAGTACCGCATCGGGCTCATAGTCGCGCTTTGCGTCGTCGCGATTTGGGCACTTTTCCCTCGCGACGTCACCGTTCGCCAATTTGGAGCCGACGGCGTTCCTCACGACGTCGTGCAACGCCGGGTCCCCCTGCGAAAAGGGTTGGACCTGCAGGGAGGCACCTACCTGGCGCTCGAGGTTAATGACTCGCTGCAGGCCATTCCCGCTGACAAGATTCCTGATGCGATCGATCGCGCGCTGAAAACGGTGCGCAATCGAATCGAGGGCATAGGCGTTTCCGAAGCCGTCGTGCAGAAGCAGGGCAACGACCGGATCGTGGTCCAGATTCCCGGCATTCAGGATCCCGAGCGTGCCCGTGAGATCGTCAAGAACCAAGCATTTCTCGAATTCCGCATTACGGACAAGACACAAGCTCTCGAGCGTGTGCTCCCGCGCTTGGATCAGATCATCAGAGACAAGGGGCTCGCGGCGACGCCATCGCAGCATGCGGCCGCTGCGCCGAGCCAGCCCGCCGCCTCGAAGGGATTGCAGGGCCTCCTGACGTCGACGGACACGACCAAGACCGCAGCCGGCAAGAAGGACAGCACGAAGAGCGACACGTCCGTAGCGGCGCTACCAACGGGAGGTCCGTTCTCGAGCCTCATTCAGCAGAGCCCTTCGCAGATGCCTGGCGAATACCTCGTCGAATCGAGTAGCGCGTCGAAAGTTGAGAGTTATCTCGCCATGCCGGAGGTCAAAGCGGCAATGCCGCCGGGAAAGGAGATGCTCCCAAGCAACGACTCCACCTCGCTGCAGGGCAAGACGTACAAGCTCTTCTACATGGTCGACGCCAAGCCGATCGTCACCGGCGAGTCGCTCACGGATGCACGGCCGAATACCTCGCCGCTCGAAGGCACGATCGTCCAGTTCACGCTCGACCAGAGCGGCGGACGTCGCTTCAAGCAGGAGACCGGACGGCACGTGCACGATTACATGGCGATCGTGCTCGACAAGCGTGTGATGGGCCGCCCGCCGATCATTCAGAGCGCGATCGGTACAAGCGGGCAGATCACGATGGGGCAGGGCCGTGATATTCGCGACGCACAGGACCTCGCGCTCGTCCTTCGCGCCGGCGCACTCCCCGTTCCGCTCCGTGTTGCAGAAGTTCGAAACATCGGTCCCAGTCTTGGCCAGGATTCGATCAACAAGGGCTTCCGCGCCGGCGCGATCGCCATCGCGGTCGTCGTGTTCATCATGTTGTTCTACTACCGCTTCTCTGGCGCGCTCGCCGTCGCGGCGCTGGCGCTGTACGTGGTGTACACGCTCGCGATTCTCGCCGGCTTCGACGCGGTGCTCACGCTGCCTGGCCTTGCCGGCTTCGTGCTCTCCATCGGTATCGCCGTCGATGCGAACGTGCTCATATTCGAGCGCATCCGCGAGGAGCTCGACCGCGGAAAA
>DATBBP010000285.1:0-6035 GCA_036270935.1 Gemmatimonadaceae bacterium | reverse complement strand
ACACGCCGAATCTCGTGACGAACCTCGTTCGTACCGGCGGCGTCGCGAACAACTGGGCCTGGTGGGCGTTTCTTCTCACCGGTATGGCGACGGTGTTCTTCTATGCGCGGCTCTGGCGACGATCGCGCGTCCTCACCGATCTCGAGTTTTACGAGATTCGTTACTCCGGGCGACCAGCGACGTTCGTTCGCGGATTTCGCGCGCTCTACCTCGGTCTCTTCTTCAACTGCATGATCATGGCGACGGTGAATCTTGCCGCCGTCAAGATCGCGAACGTCGTCCTCGGCTGGTCGATGGTGAAGACGCTGGCGATCTGCACGGTGCTCAACATCGCCTTTGCGGCGACGTCGGGCCTCTGGGGCGTGATGGTCACCGATACGATTCAGTTCGTGATCGCGATGACCGCCTCCTTTGCCGCCGCCTACTTCGCGGTGAAGCAGCCGGTCGTCGGCGGCCTCGCGGGACTCCTTCACAAGATTCCGGCGAACACGCTGAACGTGCTTCCCGACTTCGGCGACTGGAAGCTCACCGCATCGTTGCTCGTTATCCCACTCACCGTGCAATGGTGGTCGGTCTGGTATCCCGGCGCCGAGCCTGGTGGCGGCAGCTACATCGCGCAGCGCATGCTCGCGTCCAAGAGCGAGCGGGACGCCTTGACGGGCACGCTGTTCTTCAACGTGATGCACTACGCGCTGCGTCCATGGCCGTGGATCGTTGTCGCACTTTCGTCGATGATCGTTTTCCCCCACCTGTCCGACATCGCCTCGACATTCCCGTACGTCGATCGGCAGCTCATCGGTCACGACATTGCCTACTCGGCGATGCTCAAATTCCTGCCGACGGGATTTCTCGGGTTGATGATCGCGGGGATGCGCTCAGCGTACGAATCGACGTTGTCAACCCATTTGAATTGGGGAACGTCGTACATCGTCCACGACTTCTACCGGCGCTTCGTTCGGCCGAGCGCGGAGGAGCGACATTACGTTTTCGTTGGCCGTATCGTTACTGGTTTACTCATGTTGGCGGCTGCGGGCGTCACGTTCGTACTGACGACGGCGCAGCAGAGCTTCAACTTGCTGATGTCCATCGGTGCCGGGACGGGCCTCATTTATCTTCTGCGCTGGTTCTGGTGGCGTATCAATGCGTGGAGTGAGATCGCCGCGATGGCGAGCTCGTTCGTCGTCTCGATTGGTTTCTTCGTCGCTCAGAAACTCGGAGTCGATATAAGCGCCACCACCGTGCTCCTCGTGACCATTGCCGTGACGACGGTGTGCTGGGTTGCCGCTATGTATCTCACGGAGCCAACTGACCCAGCGACGCTCGCGCGCTTTTACGCGCTCGTTCGTCCGCCTGGACCCGGCTGGCGAGACGTTCGAGAGTGGAGCGGACTTCCGCCGTCGCCCGATTCACTCGCGCAGTCCCTTCTTGGCTGGGTGCTCGGATGCACGTTTGTCTACGCGGCCCTCTTTGGATCCGGGAGCTTGATGTACGGACGCTGGGGGCCAGCGGCGGTGTGGCTGGTTCTATTTGTCGCCAGCGGCTTCGGGCTCGTTAGGTTGCTGGCGCGGATGTGGTCCGGTGAGGGCTCAGACGAGCCCGCGCCGACGAGCGTGACGACCGCACCGACCAAAGCCGTCATTCTCGCGCGCGGCCTCGGTACGCGCATGCGTGCCACGGACGACCAAGCGGCGCTGAGCCGCGAGCAGGCGGCGGTCGCCGACACAGGCCTCAAAGCCATGATCGCGATCGATCGGCCGTTTCTCGACTATGTCCTCAGCGCCCTCGCCGACGCCGGGTTCAGCGAGGTGTGTCTCGTCGTCGGACCGGAGCACGGCGTCGTGCGCGAGTACTACGACGAGAACGCACCAAGTCGGCTTCGCGTCCGCTTCGCGATACAGGCAAAGCCGTTAGGCACTGCTGATGCCGTGTTAGCGGCAGCCGATTTCATCGGCGGCGATCCCTTCGTCGTGCTCAACTCCGATAATTACTATCCGCCGGAGGTGCTCCGGTTGCTTCGCGTGCATCGGGAGCCCGCGCTGCTAGCCTTCGAGCGCGAGTCGTTGGTCCGTGACGGCAACATTCCGGCCGAGCGGATCGCTCGTTATGCACTACTCGACATTGGCGAGGATGGCTACCTCCACCGCATCGTAGAGAAGCCGGACGCCGAGACGGCACGCGCGTTCGGTCCCAAGGCCGCGGTGAGTATGAACGTCTGGCTGTTGACGCCAGCGATTCTGGAAGCGTGCCGCCGGGTTGCGCCGTCCGCCCGGGGTGAGCTGGAGCTGCCTAACGCCGTACAATGGGCGATCGACCACCTTGGCATGCATATTCGCGCGGTACCGGTCCGGGCGGCGGTGCTCGATCTCTCGCATCGTGGCGATATTCCGGAGGTGGCGGCAAGGCTACGTGGCGTTCCGGTTCGCCTGTAGGCCGCTCGGCGCACCTAGACTGATTTCAACTGAAGAGGACACGACATGACCCAGGACGCCACCATCGCGAACCAGAAGCAGATTCTCGCCAACCAACGAAAGATCCTCGCCAATCAGAAGCGCATCGAGGCGAATCAGAAGAAGCTCGATCGCATTGCCAACAATCAGAAGAAGCTCGATCAGATTCTCGCAAATCAACGCAGGATTCTCGCGAAGCTGTGACCTCGGCTGTCGAGGCAATTGCCTCGCGACTCAGTGCGGTCGGCCTGACCGACGAGGCGCTGCCGTCCAAAGCAGCACTCTTCGGTCGTGCGCTGGACGCCCTCGGCGCGGGACCGCGCGACGCGAGCATGTGGTGGGTGCCGGGTCGCATCGAGTTCCTCGGGAAGCACACTGATTACGCCGGCGGCCCGAGCCTCGTCTGCGCGGTCGAGCGTGGGTTCGCGGTCGTCGCCGCGCGGCGCGCTGATCGACGCGTGTGCTTTCGCGATGCGTGCTCCGGCGAAACAGTCCAGCATGAGCTCGAAGGCGGTCTCGTGGTTACGCGCGGCCACTGGTCCAACTACCCGCTGACCGTAACGCGGCGCCTCGCGCGGAACTTTCCCGGACAACTTCACGGCGTGGATCTCGCCTTTGCGAGCGACCTGCCGTCGGCCGCGGGGTTGAGCAGCTCGAGCGCGCTCATCGTCGCGAGCTTTCTCGCGCTCTCCGACGCGAACGATCTCGCGGCGCGTCCGGAATATCACGCGGCGATTCATGGCGTCGAGGAGCTCGCGGGTTACCTTGGCGCGGTCGAGAACGGGTCCGGCTATGGCGGCCTTGCCGGCGATTCGGGCGTTGGGACCCTGGGCGGAAGTCAGGATCATACGGCGATTCTCTGCAGTCGGCCTGGCGCGCTCGTGCAGTACAGCTACCTGCCGGTGCACTTCGAGCGAGTGGTGCCACTCCCTAACGACTTCGTGTTTGCGCTGGCCGCGAGCGGAGTGGTAGCGGCAAAGACAGGGAGTGCCCTCGAGCAATACAACCGTGCTTCGGCGCTCGCGGCCGCAGCGCTCGCTGCATGGCGCGACGCAACCGGCGGCAACGCGCCGACGCTCAGCGCCGCTTTGACCGAGGCGCCTAACGGGCTCGTGGACTTTCGCGAGTTGTTGGAGGGTCGTCACGATGTGCTCGACCGTGTGGTGCAATTTCACAATGAGTCCCGTCTGGTTCACGAGGCTGGCGATGCGCTCGCCGCGGGCGAGCTCGGTCGGCTCGGTGCGCTCGTCGACGAGTCGCAGGCGGCTGCGGAGCGATTGCTCGGCAACCAGATCCCGGAGACGATGTCATTGGCGCGCATCGCACGTGCGTCGGGGGCCGTCGCCGCATCGGCGTTCGGCGCCGGCTTTGGTGGCAGCGTCTACGCTCTGGTGCGAGCGTCCGACGCACACGATTTTGTTCGGGAGTGGTTGGAGCAGTATGCGCGGGCGTTTCCAAACCATGCCGCCTGGGCGGGCGTCTTTCTCACACGTGCCGGGCCGCCTGCCACGACGCTTGCTTAAAGGAGGGTTGAGAATACGCGATACATGCGAAGCGTAAAGCGCGTTTCTGCCATCGCAGCCCTGCTCCTGATGATTCGCTCTGTCGCGCGGGCGCAGGTGGCACCGAACGACATCCCGCCCGAGCGGTCGACCGCGCGCGCATGGTTTCGCGATGCGAAGTTCGGGATGTTCATCCACTGGGGCGTCTACAGTCTGCTCGGCCAAGGCGAGTGGGTGATGCAGAATCGCGGTATCACCGTCGACAAGTACGAATGGCTCGCGTCCACATTCAACCCGGTCAGGTTCGACGCCCACGAGTGGGTGGCGCTCGCGAAGCGGGCCGGCGTCCGCTACATCACGATCACCAGCCGGCATCACGATGGCTTCTCGATGTTCGCGACGCACGCGACGCGCTACGACATTGTCGACTGGACGCCCTTCGCACGCGACCCCCTGAAGGCGTTGGCCGACGAATGCCACCGACAGGGGATCAAGCTCTTTTTCTACTATTCTCAACTCGACTGGCACAACGTCGACTACTGGCCGCGCGGCCGCACCGGCCATGCGTCCGGGCGTCCCGAGAGTGGCGACTGGAATCGCTACCTGGATTTCATGGACCAGCAGCTCACCGAGCTGCTGACGAACTACGGTCCCATCGGTGGTATCTGGTTCGACGGCATGTGGGACAAGCCCGACGCGAACTGGCGACTCGAGCGCACCTATGCGTTGATACACTCCCTCCAGCCGGCAGCGCTCATCGTTCCGAATCATCATCAGGCACCTTTGCCGGGCGAGGACGTTCAGACTTTCGAACAGGACCTGCCCGGCGCGAACACCGCAGGGTTCAACACGCGCGAAATAGGCTCACTCCCGCTCGAGACGTCGTTGACGATGAACGGCTCGTGGGGCTTCAATATCACCGACACGAGCTGGAAGTCGCCGCGCGAGCTGATCGGCTACCTCGTTCGCGCTGCCGGGAGAGACGCCAACTTGCTGCTGAACATCGGTCCACGGCCGGACGGAACGATCCAGCCTGAAGCCGTCGATCGCCTGCAGGCGTTAGGCGACTGGCTCGCGCGATATGGTACGTCGATCTACGGGACGCGCGGTGGTCCGATTCCGCCGCGCAGTTGGGGGGTGACGACGCAGCGCGGCGATTCGGTCTTCGTGCATGTTCTCGACTGGCCCGACGGCATTCTTTCGATCCCGAGCGTTGGCTCGCGCGTTATCCACGCCTCGATGTTGTGGACCGGCGAGCGCGTCGACATCACCCAAGGGCCGAACGGGATCTCGCTGACGCTATTCCCCGCTCCGGGCGACGAGCCCGATCGCATCGTCGTTCTCCAGACCGAGCATCGCAGGCGCTGAGCGCACTTGTTATCTCGAAGCGAAGCGACCGAGGGTCTGCTTTGCGTCCTCGACGCTTATTCGCGATTGCGACGATGCTCGAGAAAGTTGCGCTCGGCCAGGTTGCTGGTGCGCGCTATAGCCACGTCGAGAGCGTCCACGGATTCGGTCGCGCGTCCGAGGCGCTGCAGTAGATTCGCTCGCACGATGTGAAACGAGACGAGATCGCCGAGGTCGAGCGCGTCCACGACATCGAGCGCGGCGGCCGGACCCTCGACTTCGGCCAGTGCGACAGCACGATTCAAAGCGACCACTGGGTTCGGCGTCAGCGCGAGAAGCTGATCGTACAGCGCAAGAATCTGCTGCCAATCCGTATCGCTCGCCGCTGTTGCGTCACTGTGGACCGCGTTGATCGCGGCTTGAATCTGATAGTAGCCGGGCCGATTGAGCGCGAGACATCGCCTGACGAGGGCCTGCCCCTCGGCGATCAAATCTCGATTCCATCGAGACCGATCCTGGTCCGCCAGCAGCACGAGCTCGCCGTCAGACGTCGTGCGCGTCTCGCGGCGCGACTCGACGAGCAACATCAGCGCCAGGAGGCCGATGACCTCTGGGTCGTTAGGTATGAGCTCTCCGAGCAAGCGGCCCAGTCGGATTGCCTCGCGGCAGAGATCGTCGCGCACCAGCTGCGTGCCCTCGCTGGCTTTGTAGCCTTCGTTGAAGATTAGGTACACCACTG
>DATBBP010000284.1:0-2955 GCA_036270935.1 Gemmatimonadaceae bacterium | reverse complement strand
GTATACGACACGTGATGCACGATCGCACCCTGCCGCAGGCGATAGTCGTCGATCTGCGAGTGCTTGCCTAACGGCGTATTGATCAGTAGCTGCACGTCGCCGTTCACGAGAAGATCGTAGCAATTCGGCCGCCCTTCGTGCACCTTGAGCACCGTGCGCGATGGCACGCCGCGGCCGCGCAGGTAGCGTGAGGTGCCCGAGGTCGCCAGGATCAGGAAGCCCATCTCGTGGAATCGTCGCGCGATCGGCGTCACCGTCGGCTTGTCCGGATCGTTGACCGTGATGAGTACCGCACCCGTCAGCGGGAGGCCGTTCGATGCCGCGATCTGTGATTTCGCAAACGCGCTGCCAAACGAGTCAGCGATCCCCATCACCTCCCCGGTCGACCGCATCTCCGGACCGAGCACCGGGTCCGTGCCTGGGAACTTGTTGAACGGGAACACCGCTTCTTTCACCGACACATATGGCGGCGCGATCTCCTCTAGGAAGCCGAGGCTTTCCAACGTCTCGCCAAGCATCACACGCGCGGCATGCGACGCGAGCGGAACGCCGATCGCTTTCGAGACGAACGGAATCGTGCGGCTGGCACGGGGATTCACCTCGAGCACGTAGACGACGCGATCCTTGATCGCGTACTGCACGTTGATCAGACCGACAACGCCGAGAGCCTTGGCCAGCGAGATCGTCTGCTCACGCATCGTCTGCATGTCTCCCTCGGTGATGAGATACGGCGGCAGAACGCACGCCGAGTCACCCGAGTGAATTCCCGCATCCTCGATGTGCTGCATGATCCCACCGATCACGACGCGTTCGCCGTCGGAGATCGCGTCGACGTCGCACTCGAACGCATCTTCGAGAAAGCGATCGATCAGCACGGGCTTCTCGTCCGAGACGCGCGCTGCGGTGGCGAAGTATTCCTCCAGTGAGTGCGCATCATACACGATCTGCATCGCTCGACCGCCGAGCACATAGGAGGGACGGACGAGCACCGGATATCCGATCCGCTCCGCTGCGTCCAACGCCTCACCAACGCTGGTCGCTGTGCCGTTCGGCGGCTGATTGAGTCCAAGGTCGCGGGCAATGTGCTCGAAGCGCCGCCGGTCTTCGGCAATGTCGATCGAGTCGGGACTCGTGCCAAGCACATGGACGCCGGCGGCTTCCAGGCGCCGAGTGAGTTTGAGCGGCGTCTGACCGCCGAGCTGCACGATCACGCCCACTGGCTGCTCCCGCTCCACGATCTCGAGGACATCTTCGAACGTCAATGGCTCGAAGTAGAGCTTGTCCGACGTATCGAAATCGGTCGAGACGGTCTCTGGATTGGAGTTGATCATAATCGTCTCGTACCCTTGTTCGCGCAGCGCGATCACGGCCCGCACGCAGCAGTAATCGAATTCAACGCCCTGGCCGATGCGATTCGGGCCCGAGCCCAGAATCACCACCGACTGCCTGCCACTGCGCGGCGACTCGCTCTCCTCATCGTAGCTGCTGTAGAGGTAGGGCGTGGCCGAAGGGAATTCACCCGCGCACGTGTCGACCATCTTGTACGCCGGCCGGATACCTAACGACTGGCGGCGCTGCCGCACGTTGTCCTCTGCTTCGTCGCGGAGGTCGCCGAGCTGGCGATCGGAAAAGCCCATGCGCTTCATGTCGCGCAACATCGTCGGCGTCACCGTCCGCGCCGAGGCATAACGCCGCTCGGCGTCGATCAGCTCCTGCATCTGTCCCAGGAACCATGGATCGATGGCCGTGAGCTCGTACACTTGCTGAATCGTCATGCCCCGCTCGAGCGCACGCTTCACCTGGAAGATGCGCTCCGCCGTGGGCTGTCGCAGCGCCCCTTGAAGCGTCTCGATGGAATCATCCTGGAGCCCATCGTCGCGCGAGCGCGCGGCCACGTTCCAGCCGAATCGCCCAATCTCGAGCGCGCGAAGGCCTTTTTGGAACGCCTCCTTGAACGTGCGACCGATGGCCATCGCCTCACCGACCGACTTCATTTGCGTCGTTAGGCGTGGATCGGCGTTCGGGAACTTCTCGAAGGCGAACCGTGGAATCTTGACGACGACGTAGTCGAGTACCGGCTCGAAAGACGCCGGCGTCGTCTTCGTGATGTCGTTCGCGATCTCATCGAGCCGGTAGCCCACGGCGAGCTTCGCGCCGATGCGCGCGATCGGGAAGCCCGTTGCTTTGGAGGCGAGAGCCGACGAGCGTGAGACGCGCGGATTCATCTCAATGACGAACATTTCTCCGTTTCGCGGATTGACTGCGAACTGTATGTTGCAGCCCCCCGCTTCGACGCCAACCTCGCGGATGATTGCCACCGCGGCGTCGCGCATCACCTGATACTCGCGATCGGTGAGCGTCATCGCCGGCGCCACGGTGATGGAATCGCCGGTGTGCACGCCCATCGGATCGAGATTCTCGATCGAGCAAACGATCACCACGTTGTCGTCGTGATCCCGCATGACCTCGAGCTCGAACTCCTTCCAGCCGATGACGCTCCGTTCGATCAACACCTGGTGCGTGGGCGACTCGTCGAGTCCGCGACGAACGATCTCTTCGAACTCCGTCCGGTTATACGCGATGCCGCCACCGGTGCCGCCTAACGTGAACGAGGGACGAATGATCGCCGGGAAGCTGGTGCGCTCTACGATCGAGAGTGCGTCGTCGAGCGTCGTTGCAATCCCGCCCGGCGCGACCTTGAGACCGATTCGCTGCATCGCCTCGGCGAACTGCTTGCGGTCTTCGGCAATCGCGATCGCGCGCTCCTTCGCGCCAATCAGTTCGACGCCGTATCGCTCGAGCGCGCCCGATTGGGCCAGTTCCATGGCGACGTTGAGGGCTGTCTGACCACCCATCGTCGGCAGGATGGCGTCAGGCTTCTCTCGCTCGAGAATCAGCTCGACGTACTCGCGCGTCACCGGCTCGATGTATGTCTGATCCGCAAACTCCGGATCG
>DATBBP010000283.1:0-3250 GCA_036270935.1 Gemmatimonadaceae bacterium | reverse complement strand
ACTGGCTGCACGTTCACCGTGCCTCGCGCGATCACGCCGTTCAATCCCGTGACGATCAACGTCGTCTGTCCCGATCTCCCCGTGGACGTCACGAGGCCAGTTTGCGACACTGTCGCAATCGACGAATCCAGCGTCGCCCACGTCAGCGGCAGGGCGGTGATGGAATGCTCTGCGGCATCGAAAACATTCGCCGTGAACTGAAACGTCGTAGAGGGCGCCAGCGTCGCCGGTTGCGGCGCGAGCACGATGAGCGCCGCCGACGAGCCGGGACCGACGTAACCCAGCTCGACCGGCTGCGGAGCCGTCGCTGTCTGCCCCTGCTTGGCCGCAAAATCCTGCGTGCCGGAGAAGTATGCCGTGGTTCCCTCGCGCAGCTCCACCGTGGCCACGACGTTCTGCTGCGTTCCCTGAATGTCGAGCTCGAGATCGATTGTCACTTGGTCCGCGGTCGCTGGGAACGCGATCGTCGTGTCCTTCAACACGGGACCGAGTGCATCTCCTGACGCTTCCACGCGCACGACGACATGGACGTTGTCCAACGTCACCGCGAAGGCGCTGAGACTCTTGTAGATCGCTTGTGCCCGCGCCGAGAACTGCGGCAACAGCGCGACGTGGAGCGCGGTTCGATTAAGACTGGTCGGCGAATCGGAGCAGCTGACCGCGACGATACCGAGCAACAGCGACGAGACGACACGGAAGGCCAAGCGACGCATGAGGCGGGACGGCTGGAGATCGAGGGTGCGGGTTGCGGGATGAAGAAGCTCCCAAGTAGTCTCAGGCGCAACCCCCGTCCTACCTCCCTCATCCCGCGCTCAGAACTTCACCAACTCTTCGACAGCGCGCTTGATCCCCTCCACCTGCGGCAGAGTCGCGTCCTCGAGCTGCGGCGCGTATCCAACGTAGGTATCAGCCGAAGCAACGCGCCTCACTGGTGCGTCGAGCCATGCAAAACACTCGTCGCCAATTCGCGCCGCGATCTCGGCCCCGTAGCCCCACGAGAGCGAGTCCTCGTATAGCACCAGCGCGCGATTCGTTCGCTTCACCGACTCGTACACGCGCTCCTGATCCCACGGCGACAGCGAGCGCAAATCGATCACTTCGGTGCTGATGCCCTCGTCAGCCAATTGATTGGCTGCAGCAAAAGCGCGCTGCACCGTCGCGCCGTAAGTGACAATAGTCGCGTCCGTTCCCTCACGCACGACCTTCGCCTTACCGAAGGGGATCATGAAGTTCGGACCCGGATACGCCGCCTTGTTGTACGTCTGCCGATAGAGATGCTTGTGCTCGAGGAACATCACCGGATCGTCGCAGCGAATCGCCGTGCGCAGCAATCCGTTTGCGTCGAGCGCGGTGGCCGGGCAGACAACGCGGAGACCCGGGCAATGAGTGAATAGTGATGCGCCCGTCTGCGAGTGATAGATCGCGCCGCGGATGTAGCCACCGTACGTCACCCGCACCACCAACGGTGAACTGAACGCGCCATTCGACCGCCAACGCATCGTCGAGAGCTCGTCGCGCAGCTGCATGTACGCCGGCCAGATGTAATCGAAGAATTGAATCTCGATCACCGGCTTGAAGCCGCGTAGTGCGAGACCAATCGCGCGTCCGACGATGTTCGCTTCTGCCAAAGGGGAGTTGTACACGCGCGTGCCACCAAATTCCTTCTGCAGTCCAAAGGTGACTTTGAATACACCCCCTTTGCCCTTGACCTTGCCCGCGTACTCCTCGCGCGAGATGTCCGCGACATCCTCACCGAACACGAGGATCTTTTGATCGCGTCGCATCTCGTCCTTCATGCACGCGTTCAGCAGATCGACCATCGTTGTCTCGTTTCCGGAGAACTGCGGATCCTCCTCCGTATCGAAACGCTCACTCGTCGGATCGACCTCCGGCGAGTACACGTTGACGTACACCGTCTCCGGCCCAGGCTGGGGCGACTCCAGCGCGGCATCGGTCGCGGCTTGCACCTCGGCGTCGACTTCCTGCTGAATCCGCCGAATGTCGCTTTCCGTCGCGTGTCCCTCGGCGATCAGCCACTGTGGGAACGCGGTCACCGGATCAACCGCCGCGTCCGCCTGCCGCTCCTCGGGCGGGCGATAGAGCTTTTCGTCGTCCGACAACGAGTGCGAGTAGGGGCGAATGACCTTCGCGTGTACGAGTGCGGGTCCCTTTCGCTTGCGCGCGTGGTCAACAGCCTTTCGCATCGCATCGTGGCTGGCAATCAAATCGCAGCCGTCCACCTGCTGCACGAAGAGATTGGGAAATCCGCTGACGAGCTTCGATATCGATCCGCCAGCCGTGTTCACTTCGACCGGCACCGAGATCGCATAACCGTTGTCTTGGACGAGATAGACGACGGGAAGCTTGAGATTGCAGGCGGTGTTTAGACTTTCCCAAAACTCGCCTTCGCTCGTCTGCCCCTCGCCAGTGGTGCAGAGCACGACTTCATCTTTATTAAAGCCGTCTGTAATTCCGAGAAGCTTCGCTCGTAAGGTTCCCTCGGCGGCACCGACGCTTTGGAGAAACTGTGTGCCGGTCGGCGAGGAAACCGATACAATGTTGAGCTCCTTTTTCCCCCAGTGACTCGGCATCTGGCGGCCACCGGAGTTCGGGTCGGCCGCCGCGCCAACCGCGGAGAGTAACATCTCCGTCGGTGTTTCCCCGAGCTGGAGACAGAGTGCGCGGTCGCGATAGTAGAGGAAGAACCAATCGCTGCCGGGACGGAGCACGAGGCCAGCGGCAACGCAGACTGCTTCGTGGCCGGCGCCCGAGATCTGAAAGAAGATTTTGTTCTGACTTTTAAGCTGGATCTCTTTGTCGTCGATGCGGCGAGAGAGCAGCATCGTTCGATAAGCGCCAACCAGCTGATCCGTAGAAAGGCCGCCGGCGCTCTTGCGCTCGGCTCGCGTCTGTGTTGCCATAGCCCAGCGAAGTCTCCGTGTCTGAGGGCGACGCGCTTAAAGTAGCACGCTGCGAGCCCAAGCGGGCAGTATGAGTGGCAAGGGGCAAGTGACGAGTGGCGAGCAGGAGCACTCGCCACTTGTCCCTCGCCACTCGGCTGTTTCGTCCGGGCTCAAGCAGTGGCACCTGATCTGCGTTTGAACGGCTTTACCAACTCCGACCGCGAGGACCTCGAATGCGTAAGGCAGACGTGCATTGCACCTTTTGCGATCTGATTCACGGTGCGGGGGAGGCGTCTATCTGCTACGAGGACGCGGACGCACTGGCGTTCATGGACATTCAGCCTGTG
>DATBBP010000282.1:0-7430 GCA_036270935.1 Gemmatimonadaceae bacterium | reverse complement strand
ACGCTTCTCTGCGTCTGTGTCGCGAGTTTGGCCATCGGCTCGCGCGAGCTACGCGCTTCGCCGTCATGCCAACAGGATGTCGGCGCCACGCCGGATTCGTTGCCGACAACGCCGCGCAAGACGAGATCCAAGCCTGTGGCGCGCAGGAAACGCAGAACGTCGCGCAGTCACATCAGCCGTGGCGAGATCGCAAGCAAAGCAGCGGTGCTGTCGTGGACGTCGCCGCACGGCGTCGAGTCGCTCGAGGGTGACCTGCGGACCGCGCTCACCCAACACACGCGAGGCGGGCAGTGGGGCGTCATCGTCATCTCGCTCACTCGCGGCGACACGCTCTTCCGGGAGAGTCCGGATGCGATGATGCAACCGGCGTCGACCATGAAGATGTACACGTCGGTGTTGGCCCTCGATCGATTTGGTCCGGACTACGTGTTCAAGACCGCCGCTCTTCACGACGGCGTGCTGAATCCGGACGGTCTGCTCGCGGGCAATCTCTATTTGCGCGGAAGCGGCGATCCATCGCAGTCGCCGCGGTTCTGGGGCACGACGAACCCGATGGACTCACTCGCGCACCTGATCGTCGCGTCCGGCATTCATCGCATACACGGCGACATCGTGGGTGACGCGAGCGCGTTCGATCCACAGCTCGTTCCCGAGGGTTGGCAGTCACGATATCTCGGAGCAGCGTACGCCGCTCGCGTGTCGGCGCTGTCATTGGACGAGAATCTCGTCTGGGTCGTCGTGCAGGCTCAGGACAAGAAGGCGGTCGTGACGCTCGATCCGGCGACGACGACGATTCCGGTGCAGAGCACGGTGCGTGTCGTGGGTGGGAGCGGTGGACGGATCAGCGCCGTTAGGCAGAAGGACGGTTCGATCCTGGTTCGCGGCTCGATCGGTACGAGTGCGCCGCCCCAACGCTATTCACTCGTCGTCGACGACCCGGCCTCGTTCACGACAGGCGCCCTTCGCGCGGCGCTGGAAAAAGCGGGCGTCGGTGTCGATGGCCGAGTGACGTTGGGTACGACGCCGAGCACGGCGACGGAGATCGCGTCGATCTCCTCGCCGACCTTGGCGAACATCATCGCCGAGATGAATCGGGAGAGCATCAACCTGTTCGCGGAATTGCTGTTCCGCGATGCGGCCCATGCAGCAACGCCCGACCAAGTGGGCTCGGCGCAGACAGGCCTCGCGACGCTGCGTTCTCTACTCTCGAGCAAAGTGGCGGCGCGTCCGGAGGATGTTCAGGTCTCCGACGGCAGTGGGCTTTCAGTACTCGACCGCGTTACGCCTCGCTCCATGGTGGAACTGCTTTCGTTTGCGCACCAGGCACCATGGGGGGCAACTTTCCATGCGTCGCTGCCGCTCGAGGGTGAGTCAGGCACGCTGCGGCATCGCGCGCGGCACACGCCGGCGCGAGGAAATCTCCACGCCAAGACCGGCACGACGAACACCGTTGCATCGTTAGGTGGCTACGTCACCGCGAAGAACGGCGAGATCCTCGCGTTCTCGTTCATCTACAACGGAAGCGACCGTTGGAACGCGAAGCTGGCGATGGATCAGATGGGGGCGACGTTGGCGGAGTTCGTCCGCTGATTGTCATCCTGAGGAGCGTTAGCGACGAAGGATCTGCTTCTGCGGTCCGAAAAGCAGATCCTTCGCTTCGCTCAGGATGACAACTTGATCACGACTGTTTGATCTGAATCCCCCGCTTGCCCAGCTCCTCGACGTACCGAGCCGGCGGGACGCACTCGTCAGGCGTATGCACCCCGGCGGGCTTCACTTCGCCGCGGACTTGCATCATGCCCGTGATCGACAGCGAGTATCCCGTCGTGCGCATCATCGCGCTGACGTGGTGCTTCTCGTCGTAGCGATCGATGAGCTCGAAGGTGACCGTTTTCGGTGAGCCGCCCTTCGTGCCGCTGACGACGACTCGCAAGGCAACCAGGTCCTTCCCTTCGGGCTTCGTTAGGCGTGGACCGGCGATCGCCATGAACGCCTCACGCGGCACGATCTTCAGGCCATTGACATCTACCGGGTCGAGATCGAGCAGCCCCAGTTCTCGAATCGCCTCCATCCGCTCGGCGTGCCCCGGATATCGCAGCGTCTTGTACTCCATCTCCGGGATCTTGCCCTCGTAGCGGAACGCCATCGTCGAGAGGCCGCCCGCCGTGTGAAATGCTTCGAGCGTTCCGACACCATTGCCGAAGCTCACTGGCTCGAGCTCGGAGAGTGCTCGCACTTGCGTGCGCTTTCCATTTCGCAGCACCCACGAGAGGGTCGTGTAGTAGTCGAGCACGCCCTCGAGCGAGTAGACGATCTGGTAGTTCAACGGTGGCTGCGGATTCTGCGGCAATCCGCCAACGTAAATCCGGACTGAGCGAATACTGTCGAGCTGACGAATGCCGTACTCGGCGAGAATGTTCACCATTCCTGGCGCGAGCCCACTGTCGGGCACAACCGTGATATTCTTGCCACGCGCCTCCCCGTCGAGCGTCTTCTGTTCGCTCACGATCTCTGTATTGCCGCCCAGATCGGTGAAGTGCACGCCCGCTTCGACGGCGAGCCGCGCCATGTCGAAGTTGAAGTAATAGGGAATGGCGCTCATCACCGCGTCGCATTCGCGCATCAAGCCGCGAACCGCGTCTTCGTCGCGCACATCGAGCGGCGTCGGAAGCAAGCGACGACCAGAGTGTGGTGCGAGAAAGTCGGGCAGATGGCTGATCTTCAGATCAGCGAGTCGAACCTGTTCGACTTCTTTGTCCTGCAGCAAATCGTAGGCACAAGCGGAGCCTTGAAGACCGGCGCCGAGAACGAGCATCCGCATTCAAAAACGTCTCCCCAATAGTGAAACCGCCGCAAAGCTACGAAGAAACTAAACACGGCAGTACGCCCACGGCAGCCGACTAAGGTGCTCGATCCACGCGCCGGGAATGGAACTTGAGACCGCGTCGTAAGGAAAGCCTGTCGTTATCTTCGAGCCGGGACGGCCGTGAGAAGCACATGAGTGAACCAGCTCTCGCGAACAGCGACGATTGGCGCCGCCATCTCATCGAAGACATGCGCGGCATCCGGCGTGTGCTCGAGGAGACGCGGCGCATCGCCGTGCTCGGCATCAAGATCGAAGAATCTGGGGCTCCCGCATTCTACGTTCCCGAATACGTGCAACGCGCTGGATTCGAGATCGTCCCGGTACCGGTGTACTACCCGGACTGCACGGAGATTCTCGGCGAGATGGTCTACCGAACCGTCGCGGAGATTCCGGGGCCAGTCGACATGGTAAATGTGTTTCGCCGACCGCACCGGATTCCCGCGCACGTCGACGACATCATTGGAAAGCGACCGAAATCAGTCTGGTTTCAGCTCGGCATTCGCAACGACGAGGCAGCCGAGCAACTCGCGCGCGCCGGGATCGATGTCGTTCAGGACCGCTGCTTGATGGTGGAACTGCAACATATCGGGAAGTAACCGGCTTTGACTATTGCAGCACGAGCACGCCGTGCTTCGCATCGAGAGTCCAGCGCTGCGTGCCGAGCAACTTCGCTGCAAATGCTGACGACCCGGTCTCCCAGTGACCGTCGACTATGAAACGGAGCCCGTGCTCGTCAAGCAGCATGGGAGAACGTGTGCCAAGGGTGGTCGGCGGGATCTGTCCGCGACGGAGAGTGATCGTCTGCGTCGTCGGATCGAACGCGGGCGTCAGGCGACGCAACACGTCGAGGCCGATGACGACATTCTGGCGAGCGTGCGTCGTACCAGCGCTGCTCGATGTATCCAGTCGCGCCGTAACGTTGCTCAGCGTAACGTCGCCGAGGTGCAGCTCTGACACGATGGCCACGGCAGCTGTCGAATCTTCGCCGAAAACGCGAAGTCCGTCGCGGCGGCGAGCCGACTTTCCGCGCAGCAGGACGCCGGATACGCGTGGATCGATGAGGGCATTGGCGCGACGTTCGCCAATACCTAACGAGATGATGCCCACGCCCGAGCCGTCAACAAGCGGCTTGTAGCTCAACGTGATTACGGTATCCGGAAATTCGAGCACGGGTGGATGACTCACGAGCCAGCGCACGCGTTGCTGCTCCGCCGTAGAAAGCGGCGACGCCGGCAACGACGCGAGCGCGCGATAGTCGCCTAACGAGCCATAGATCGGCGCGAGCGAGCGAGCGATACCGGCAGTGTCGCCGCCAAAGAGTCGTGCTTCCTCGAGGAGCACCGCACCGATCCTCAGCGCACCACGCGCGGCCAGATATCGGCCGAGGGCAGCGCGGGCAACCGCATCGCGCGGCCGGGCGCTCGACGTCGCGTAGTAGAGCGACTCAGCGGCTCCAACTCTGCCGGTCGCAAGCATGGAGTCTGCCTGCGCGACACCGCCCCCGAGCTGAGCCCCCGCGCGAGCCATCGGCACGAAGACAGCGAGCAATATCGCCAACGCGGGGAGCCGCACCGGCCAGTTCATTGGAAGCAGGAGCCGGTGTCGCGCGAGGTCTCTCATTGTCGCTTGTTACTGAGGGTGGACGGTGATGCGGGCGAGAAGCTCGACCTCCGGGTCAGCGCTGAGCGATCGCGGCGCCATTACCGCCAGCGGAACCGCGAGGCGAGCTCGCGACTCCGCTGGCACGAGCACGGACGCTCGCCGTACCGCTCCGTCGGCACCTTGCACCTCCACGACGAGTGGGAAGCGAAACGCGCCGAAACGACTGCCCTGCACGATGTCGAGCACTACCTGGTGCGACGACGAATCGGACGACCAGGTCACGTCGACCTCGGGGAAACCGGGGCGTTCGAGCCATTGGCGAAAAAACCAGTCGAGCTTCTGGCCGCTTGCCTGCTCCATCGCCGCGCGGAGGTCGTCACTGAGCGCGGTGCCGTCGCGGAAGGTTGAGTAGTAGTTACGCAGGGCTGCGAAGAAGGCACTGTCGCCCACCTGTCGACGTAACAGGTGCAGGACGAATGCGCCCTTCTGGTAGCTATTGACGTTGAGAAGTGCCAGCAGTTCACGCTGCGCCGTATCGATCACAGCATGAGTGGGTACAGCGGCCGAATCGGCTAGCACCTCGGACCGAATGTTCTTCATCTCGCGCCGGAATGCGCTGTCGCCATGTGCGTGCTGCGTCCAGAGCGCGGCAAAGTAGGTCGCGAAGCCTTCCGAGAGCCACAGATGCGGCCATTCACGCTCGGTGACCGCGTCTCCGAACCACTGATGCGCGGTTTCGTGCGCGATGATCCCTTCGCCCATACGGCCGGTACGGAATAACGGATCGGCGTAGAAGATCGCGGTCGCGTTCTCCATTCCGCCGAATCGCGTCGATGACTGCAGATGAGAAAGCCTCTCGTACGGAAAGGGCCCGACGAGCGAGGCGAAGTATCGAACGATCTCGCCGGCCTGTGCGAAGGCGCCCGGGAGCATCGCGCGCTGTTCGGGTGCGGTATACACGTATTGCCGCACGCAGCCATGGTCGAGCGCGAGGCCGCATGCCGTTTCCCCTAACGAGTATTCGGTGAGCGGCGCTGCCGCGATGACCATCAAGTAAACGGCAATCGGGTGTGACTCGCGCCAGCGCGTGCGCACTCGCCCGCCAGGCAGTGCTGTTCGGTCGACCAGCACCCCGTTCGCTACCACCCTTCGTTCCGCCGGCGCCGTGACCGTCCAGCTCACCGTCGCTTTATCGCTCGGGTGATCGACGCTCGGTATCCAATTGCGGGCACGATTCGGCCAGTTGTCGCCGAAGCCGGTCCAGCGGCCGGCGCTGTCGGTGCGCACGATCAGACCATCTTCTACGGGGCCGTGGTAGGCTACCTCGACGCGCACCGACTGCTTCCCGCGCGGATGATAGGGGATGTGAATTTCGTTCGTCGTGCGCGTGAAGGGTACGCGCGCGCCGTCCATGCGCACGCTGTCGACCGTGAGCCGGACGAGATCGAGCACGAGTGTGTCGACGCGCGTCGTGTGGCGCACGAGCAGCGCGGCGTAACCCCGAATGATATTCCCCGTCGCCGGGAGATCGAGCGAGAGGTCGTAGTTCTGGACGTCGACGCCCGGGCGATACCCATGTTCCGTTGCGGCATCTCGCGTCGCCCCGGCGCCGATCTCCGTCTGCGCCGTTAGGCTCCTCGGTCCGAGGACGAGCGCTGCGGCCAGGACGAACGTTCCGGCGCGTGCCACGACGAGCCTAGCGACCAAAGAGTTTGCCGAGGATGCGGGAGTCGGATGGCGTCGTGCCGTCCCCAGCCGCCGACGCGAAGGCCTCGGCGAACTCCAGCGTCGTTTGATAGCGTGCTTCCGGCGCCCGCTGCAGCGCCTTGTTGAGCACACGCTCAACCGCTTCCGGGAACACGAGGTCCGTGCGCATACGGCGCAATGGAATCGGATCGTTGCGCAGTCGCGAGATCATCATCTCCTGCTGCGTGCGACCCTGAAACGGCAGCTTGCCCGTGAGCATCTCGTACACGAGCAGCGCCAACGAGTAAATGTCGGTGCGCGGGTCGAGCGTCTTGCCGCGCAGCTGCTCGGGACTCATGAACTCCGGCGTGCCAAGAATGATCCCCGTCGCGGTCAGCTTCTGCAGCTCGCCTTCGGCACGGCGCTCCTTCGCCAACCCGAAATCCATGACAACGGCGTACTCCGTTCCGTCCGGATCCGGACGTCGGCAGATCATCACGTTCTCGGGCTTGAGATCGCGGTGTACAATCTTGAGCTGATGCGCGATGTGTAGCCCTTCTGACATGTCGCGCACGAATCGCACGGTGTCGCCGAGCGGAATCTGGCCCAGCCGGTTCGTCCGGTCTGCGAGCAACTCTCCTTCGACGAATGGCATGACGACGTACACAAGACCGTCTTCCGTTTCGCCGAGCCGCATGATGTGGCAGATGTTTGGATGGGCCAGGCGCATGCCGAGTGCAGCCTCGCGCCGCAGCCGCTGCATCGCGTTCACGTCTTCCGACAGCGCAGGCGACAGCACCTTGATCGCGAACCGCTCCTGCGTGGCGACGTCCTGCGCGAGGTACACGAACGACATCCCGCCTTCGCCGACCTTCTGAACCATGCGGTAGCGGCCGTCGAGCGTCTTCCCCGTGAGGTTTGCCGGCGTCAGCGGCGTCTTGCGCATCGAGCGCGCCGGCGGCTCAGTCGGCCGAGGCGGCGTGTTGCTCGGTGCCGGTGGCGCAGTCTTGGCCTGCGGCGGCGGGCTCAGTATAGACCGCGAGACGAGACGCGATCCGTCGCGAGGGCAGAACCGCGCATCGGGCGGGTACGTCGTGCCGCAGGCTGGACAGCGATTCATCAGGTGCGCACCTGGTTCCGGCCGCTGGACTTGGCGCGATACAGCGCTTCGTCCGCTCGCGCGAATAAATCCTCGGTCGAGTCTACGCGCGGTGACGGAAAGGTGGCAACCCCGATGCTGGCCGTCAAATGGAGTGGCTCCTCGCCGCTCGCGTCG
>DATBBP010000281.1:0-6945 GCA_036270935.1 Gemmatimonadaceae bacterium | reverse complement strand
ATGGCAATCCCCTCGAGAGTTCGGGCAAACCGCTTGATGCTCAGATAGGTGCCCGAAGTCTGCTGGGCGTGCCTGAGCGAGATCGGCGCCATGTCATTCCACACGCCGACCAGTCGATCAGGGTTCTCGTAGGGCAGAGGCCTCAGTAGCACCGCATTGACGACTGCGAAGATCGCGGCGGCGGACCCGATGCCAATGGTCAGTGTCAGTATCACGGCGCCGCTGAACAGCGGGACGCGGAGGAGGGAACGCGTGGCGTGCGCGAGGCCTTGCTTGAGACTCATTGGCGACATCCGGATGGGGACGGTGCCCTTACGTCCTACAACGAGTGTTCGTTTCGTCCGACAGCGCGCCCTTGATCGAGCCCGCAGGTTCAGCCCATCCGCGGCGTGAACCGTCCAGGTCAAACGGAAGACGCCGCGCTGTCCGCCGTTCGCAAAAAATCACGTATCAAAGAGCGGAACGTTTTTGACCGTGATTTGATTTGGCATTGCATCCTTCATCTCGACGGTCAGAAACGTCAGCAATGTCTAATTCTGAGCTTGCACTACTCGAGCATCACACCGCGCCGACCACAGAATCGGGCGGCATCACCGAGCTCCTCGCGGAAATGCGCGAAGGGCGGCGCGAAGCGTTCAACCAGCTGCTTCCGCTCGTGTACCACGAGCTGCGGCGCTCCGCGCGGCGTGAGCTCGCGATGCGGCCGAGCGATTCGTTGTCGATCACCGCGCTCGTCAACGAGCTGTATCTCAAATTCGCGCGCGCCGACCGCACCGACTGGCATAATCGCGCGCACTTTCTCGGCGTCGCGTCCGTCGCGATGCGCCACATTCTCGTCGATCGCGCGCGGCGTCGCGCAGCGGAGAAACGCGGTGGACCGCTACGACACGTCACCCTCGACGAAAACTTGACCGCCACCGACACGCAGGCCGAATCACTGCTCGAGCTTCACGAAGCGATCGATCAGCTCGCGCGACTCAACCCGCGGCTCGCACGCGTCGTCGAGTGTCGTTTCTTCGGCGGAATGACCGAGCAGGAGACGGCCGAGGCACTGCAGATCGGCGTTCGTACCGTGCGACGCGATTGGATCAAAGCGCGCGGGCTGCTTTATCAGGCGTTGGGTGCCGATTTCACGCGCGAGGCGGCGCAGCTCACGGCGCCGACCGAGTAATGATTCCGTTCGGCTCTTTGCCCCGTGAACGCTGGCAGCAGATCGAGCCCCTGCTCGACGCGGCGCTCGAGCTCGAGCCAGGTTTGCGCACGGCGTTCCTCGATGACGCCTGCCGAGGCGATCCGTCATTGCGCGAGGATCTTCGTTCGCTGATCGCCGCGTGCGAGCTCGGGACAACCATCCTCTCGACGCCCGCGGCGATCACGTACGCGCCTCTGCTCGCCGACGAGGCGTCGGAGGTGCCGAACCTGCTCGGCAATCGGTATCGCATCGTGCGTGAGATCGGACGCGGCGGAATGGCGACCGTGTATCTCGCGAACGATCCGAAGCACGGTCGCCTGGTCGCCGTGAAGGCGTTGCACACTGACGTCGCGCGGATGATCGGACGAGAGCGATTCGCGCGCGAGATCGAGATCGCCGCAAGCCTTTCGCACCCGCACATCCTGCCGCTGCACGACTCGGGCGAAGAGGAGTCCGGCGCGGACTCGCCGACGCTCCTCTATTTTGTCTCTCCCTTCGCGGGCGACGAGTCGCTGCGCGACCGGCTGCGCCGCGAGCCGCGTTTGCCGCCTAACGAAGTCGTACGACTCGGCAGGGAGACCGCCCTCGCGCTCGACTACGCGCATCGGCGCGGCGTGATCCACCTCGACATCAAGCCGGAAAATATTCTTCTTCAGGAAGGCCACGCTGTTGTTGCTGACTTCGGGATAGCGCGAGCGATCAGTACCGATGGCGGCGAGGTCCAAACGAGCGCGCCGATTTTTGGCACGCCCCCGTACATGAGTCCGGAGCAGGCACTCGGCCTGCCCGACGTCGACGGGCGGAGCGATATCTATTCGCTCGGCTGCGTGCTCTACGAGATGATCACCGGCCAGCAGCCATTCGCGACCCAGCGAGACCGGTCGATGCCTAACGTCACGGCCCTCGCGCGGTACGTGCCGCGGGAGCTCGCCGACGTCGTGATGCGCGCGATTGCGCCGGTGCGCGAGGAACGTTTCGGGACCGCAGCGGAGCTCGCGCTCGCTCTGGGTGGTGCATCGCGGCAGGGCGCGCGTTTCTTGCGTTGGCGAAGGGCGACACACTCTCCGCCGTGAGCCAGCGGCTGACCGGCTTTCCAGGAAAAATCCGTGTCATGGGTGATGCTCACCCTTTTGATGCTGAGACATGCTGACACGAATTCCTTTCCTGGCGCGGCCGATCGTGATGGCTAACGAGAATCTACTGGCGACGAGCGTGCGGCGGGTCTGGCCGTCCGAGATCGAGCCGCTGCTTCCTGCGTTCGTGGAGCTATTGCGGGAAACGGTGAACGACGGTTCGCCGCTCGGCTTCGTGCCGCCGATCACGCCGACGCAGGCGCGCGACTACTGGCTGTCGCTGCGGCCCGAGCTCTACGCAGGCTCACGCGTCCTTCTCGCCACCTTCGCCGAGCGACGCGTGATCGGGTCCGGACAGCTGCGGTTACCAACCGTGCCTAACGGGCTGCACCGCGCCGAGGTGCAGAAGGTCTTTGTCAGCAACGCGCGGCGCGGGCGAGGCATCGGGCGAGTCCTCATGGCAGCGCTGCACGACGCCGCGCGCCAACATGGGAGAAACCTGTTGCTGCTGAATACCCGGCGCGGCGGACGAGCGGAAGCGTTTTACAAGCGTCTCGGATATCGCGAGGTCGGCGTCGTGCCGGGATACACGATGGGGACAGCCGGGGAGCGACACGACAGTACGGCCTTGTATCGGCAACTCTGAGCTCTCCTGTCATCCTGAGCGAAGCGAAGGCTGACAACTACTGTCCGTGCCTATGGAGATGCTCCCGCGCTCGGAACCACCACCTGTCCGTCTTTCATCACGAACCTCACTCGGCGAACAGCACTGATGTCGCGCGTGGGATCGCCGTCGACCGCGACGAGATCGGCGAGCAATCCTGAGGCAACGATCCCGCGATCCGACAGATGCAGCGCCTTCGCGTCGACTACGGTCGCGGACTGAAGGGCCTGCACGGGCGTCATTCCGTACTCCACGAGCGCCTCGAGCTCGCGCCCGTTTTCGCCGTGCGGGAAGGCGCCGACGTCACTCCCATTGCAGATCGGCACGCCGGCCGCCAGGGCAGCGCGAAAGCTTCGATGTTTGAGCGCAATGTCGGCTGGCACCGGATCGATGCCCTTTCGCCAGCCATTGCGAACGAATCCGGCTTCGCCCGCGGTGAGCGTCGGACAGATTGCGACGCCGCTCTTGAGAAGGAGCGCAATCGTCGCCGGCGTCAACGAGTCCGCGTGCTCGATCGTCGTGACGCCCGCGCGCAGGGCACGCTCGATGCCTAACGGGAATCGGGCGTGCGCGGTCACGAGACGGCCCGAGCTCCGCGCCGCGGTGACGGCGGCGTCGAGCTCTTGCTGGGTGAACGTGCTTTCGGTCTCTCCGTCAGGACCCCAACCCGCGTCCGCGTAGAGCTTGATCCACTGCGCGCCGTGCTTGATCTGATCCCGAACAGCGCGTGTCACGCCGCCGACGCCGTCGGCCTCCTGCGCTCCCTGCGGAACGTCGACGCCGGGTGCAAAGCCGCCCGGTCCATATGATCCCGTCGCGACGATGGCGCGGGTCGCCACGAGAAGCCGTGGTCCCGCAGTGATTCCCTGATCGATCGCCTGCTCGAGGCCGACGTCGGCGTAGCCGGCGCCTTCCGTCCCGAGGTCGCGAAGCGTCGTGAACCCGGCTTCCAGCGTGCGGCGCGCGGCGACCGTCGCGCGCGCGACCCGGAGCGCCAACGGCTCGCGCAGCACCTGATCGGCCCACGGCGTCTCGACATAAGGATGAAGGAACAGGTGCGAATGCGCATCGATCAAGCCCGGCAGCAGTGTCGCGTTAGGCAGATCGATGTGCCGGGCGCCGGCGGGCACGGCGACTCTGGCCGGCGGTCCGACGGCCGCGATGCGATTGCCGCGAACGACAACCACCCACCCTTCACGATTGACGCCGGCGACGGCGTCGAATACGCGAGCCGGCGCGATCACGACCGCCGTCGTATCGCGCGCGCGCGCTTGCGCCGCAACGGTTGATGCTGCGCCGGTCGTGACTATCGCCATGCCAATCGCCAGCAGCTTCGCAAAGTTCATCGTTGTTACGCCCTTTCCGTCATTTACCGTGAGGGTAGTTATTGTTGTTTAAACAACACACATAAGCTGCCTTCTCTGCGTCCGCCGCATCCTCTGCGGCGAATTGAGACTGCTCTCGCGGGCCGGAGCTCTGCTGCTCGTTTGGCCGAGCCAGGACCCAACATTAAAAGATTCCAACAATTCTTCTTCTTGCGGGCGACCGCCTTGACACCGCGTGCGGCCGTGTCGAATGTTTGCGACTGCTCGCCGTGAACCCCACCGCGTCGAGCGGGTACGATTTCGCTCACGCCTCATGATCGACATCCGCAATGTCTCGAAATCATTCGGCACCTTTCGCGTCCTCGACGACTGCAGCGCGTCGGTCGCGAAGGGTTCCGTCGTCGTGGTCTGCGGTCCATCGGGCTCAGGCAAGAGCACCCTCATTCGTTGCATCAACGGTCTGGAACGAATTGATAGCGGCGAGATTATTGTCGACGACATCTCCGTGCACGCGCCGGGCACGGACCTCAACGCTCTCCGGGCCCGCGTCGGCATGGTCTTCCAGAGCTTCGAGCTCTTCCCTCATCGCACCGTTCTCGAGAATCTTGACCTCGCACAAGTGCGCGTCCTGAAGCGAGAACGCAAGGTGGCGAGCGAGCGATCGATGCAGCTTCTGGAGCGCGTGGGGCTGTCCGATCAGGCGCCCAAATACCCGTCCGCGCTCTCCGGCGGACAGCAGCAGCGCATCGCGATCGCGCGTGCGCTCGCGATGGATCCGGTCGCGATGCTCTTCGACGAGCCGACGTCGGCGCTGGACCCGGAGATGATCAGCGAGGTCCTCGCCGTCATGACCACGCTCGCCGAAGATGGCATGACGATGATCGTCGTGACGCACGAGATGGCGTTCGCGCGTCACGTCGCCGATCGCGTGATCTTCATGGATCGCGGCCGCATCGTCGAGAATCGCGAGACGCACGCCTTTTTCTCCGAGCCGCACACCGAGCGCGCCCGCGAGTTTCTATCCAAGATCTTGCACCACGACCTCGCCCCAACAAACGCGTGACACCCTCGACGCGCAAACGCCGCGGGCCGCGCGGCGCTCCCTCTGGCACCAGCCGCCAGCGCACTACCCGACGCAAAGCCGCGGCCCAGACCGAAGGGCCCCGCTATCAGCAAGTCGCGAATGAGCTGATCGACAGCATCGGCGGCGGCATCTATCCCGTCGGGGCGCTGTTGCCGACCGAGATGGAGCTCTGTGAGCAATATCGAATCAGCCGATCGACCGTGCGCGAAGCGCTCCGCAAGCTGCGCGACATCGGGCTGATCTCGCGCCGGCGGCGCGTCGGAACGAAAGTCGTCGCACGAGCGACCTCCGCGAGCTACCGGCAGCCAACCAACTCGATCAGTGACCTGCTGCAGTACGCCGACGACACCCGTGTCGAGATTGTCGCGAAGAAGCGCGTCTCATGCGACGACTCGTTGGCCGAGCAGCTCGAGTGCCGCACGGGCCGCGCATGGCTTCGCATCGACAGCCTGCGCACGATTCCCGATGCGGCGGCGCCCATCTGCATGACGACCGCCTACCTCGATGCGCGCCTGCCGAATCTCGAGCGCAATCTCGAGGGGATCGATGGGCCGATCTCAGCGATGCTCGAGCGCACCTACGGCGTGCGCATTGCCCGCGTCGAGCAAAGCATTCAGGCGATCGCGTTGACCAAGCGTCAGGCGAAGCTCCTGAAAGCGGACGCGGGCAGTCCGGCGCTGCTCGCGACGCGTCGCTACTATCGCGAGGACGGCAGCCTCATCGAGCACTCCAGCGCCATCCATCCAAGCGATCGCTTCACGTACGTCACGAGCCTCGTACGCTGAGAGCGGCGAGTGACGAGTGATTAGTGGCGAGCAGAAATGAAGAAGCCCCGGCGGAGCCGGGGCTTTCCATCTGACTCGCAACTCGCCACTCGCCACTGCCTTTCTTGACCCACTGGCCCACCGGACATAAATATGGGCCATCCGTTATTGTCCGTACAAATACGTTTGCGTACGCGGGAGCCTTCCTGGATGCAGTCGCCTGCCTTCGCTCGACGCGCGGCACTTCTCTCGTCAGCCCTCCCGGCAGCCGCGCCGCCCGGGAACATCTCCTTCGACTCGGGCCACGCCTTTCCCGGCGTGCTGCCTGACCTGACCGCCGAAGCGGAAACCGCGCTCTCCCGCTATCGTCACGAGACGCTCCAGTACGCGCCGCGAGCTGGGCTGCCCGAGCTGCGTGAATGGATCGCTACGTACATGACATCCGACGGTGCGGCGACGCAGGCGGACAATGTGCTCGTTACGAACGGCGCGAAGCACGGGCTCGAGCTGGTGTGCCGGCTGCTCCTCGACGAGGGCGACGCCGTCGTTGTCACCTCGCCGACGTATTTCAGCGCGATCCCTATTCTCAAGAGCTATGGCGCGAGCTTCGTCGAGGTCCCGCAAGACGAGGCCGGACTCCACGTCGGCGCGCTCGCGGCGATTCTCGAGCGCCGTCGTGAAGAAGGGAAGCCCGAACCAAAATTCATCTACGACGTTCCGGACTTTCACAATCCGACCGGCACGACCATGTCGGCCGACCGACGCCGCGCGCTGCTCGATCTCGCCGCGGCGCACGGCATCTACGTTGTCGAGGACAGCCCCTATCGACGCGTGATCTTCGAG